>JAEUUV010000104.1 GCA_016787285.1 Saprospiraceae bacterium
TGTGGCCAGGTCTCCGGGTCGTGGATATTGTACTGCGGGCCACCGCCGTCCAGGACTTCACGTAAACGATACGGCGAGGTCATGGACAACTGTTCCCAAGATGTGATGCCTGCATCGTGTAGCAGTTTGGCAATTTTCGGCCCGATGCCTTCGACGATTTCCAGATCATCCCACTTCACTTTGGCGCCGGCAAACATAACGGTACGCACCTCGGCGGCTTTGGGTGGCGCTTTCACCGATTTGCTGCTCTTGCCTTCGTCGCCTACCTGTTCGCGCAGGGCATTGCGTTCGCTTTCGCACAGGATGAGCGCGTCTTTTGATTTGCGCAAATCTGCCGCTTTGGTTTCCAGTTCGGATTCCGTTTTGGACAGGTTCATGCGCAGTTCGGTGATGGCATTGGTCTGCTCCTCCACCTTGAGTTTGAGTGCGGCATTTTCATCGTTCAGCGCCGTCACTTTATGGTAGATGTAGGCAAAGAGCCAGCCCAGCAGGAAGGGGACAATACAAAGGGCAAGGCCAACGGGCAGGTTTTCGGTAAAACTGTTGAGAAAAATATAGGCGAAATACATGGTGTTGAGTTTGTTTTGATCAGTTAACGGTTGACGGTGGTAAGTACAACGCGGCGATTCTGGTGGCGACCGTCTTCTGTGTTGTTGTCGGCTACAGGTTGGCTTTCTCCTTTGGAATCTACTTTTATCCGATCGGATGCAATGCCGTGGTCTGTAAGGAATTTGGCAATTGCCTTGGCTCGGGCAAGGCCGAGTTTGATGTTATTGGCGTCTTCACCCACATTGTCCGTATGGCCGGTGAGTGAAAAAGTCGCTTTGGTGGTTTTGTGTTTTTCCACCAATTTGGTCAGGTAAGCGTCCACTTTCGGGTCTTTATCTTTTTCGGTGGATTTGAACGGAAAGA
The DNA here is from genome assembly GCA_016787285.1 of Saprospiraceae bacterium. Taxonomy (GTDB): domain Bacteria; phylum Bacteroidota; class Bacteroidia; order Chitinophagales; family Saprospiraceae; genus M3007. Next base: position 913 of record JAEUUV010000104.1, read on the forward strand.
GGAAAATCACATCGTTGTCCGACTCAATAATGGCGCCCTCTTCCATGGCGAGTACCATTTTGAGCCAGGAAAAGTCGGCCGACTCCATCGGTGGGCCGCCTTCGGCCAGCGCGTCTTCGACCGGTTTGAAAGCCAGTTTGACACGGCTGTCGGGTACTTCGGAGAATAGGGTCTTGAGCGCTTTTGCCCGGGCAAGTCCGATTTCCGGTGTTTCGCCGGGGCGTTGCCAGCCGGTAATGAAGAGGGTGTCGCCCTGGCCGCTTCTGCCCAGAAGCGCTTTTTTCCAAGCCCCGAAGTTGGCGTCGGCCTCAGGCTGGTCGGCGTTCCATTTGAACAAGGGAACACCGCTTGTTTTTGCTGTTTCGGTGGGAGGCGCCTGGCCGTCGCAACACTGGCAAACATGGCAATGCCAGAATTGAACAGCCCAGATCGAGTACCCCACAAACACAAGGGCAATGAGCCATAGTGGAATTTTACTCATGATGTGAATGGTTTAAAATTTTGTCATGGTGATGCTTGGGCAAATATATCCACGACTGAATTAAATGACCCCGAAATAATGAAAACTTATTTTTTAAACTTTTCTTTGCCGCCATTCTTCTAGTTCAACTAACCATGAAAGTTTATGAAACTCATACCTAAGGATTTTGTGCTTCAGTACCTGCCGTTTGCCCTGAAAACCCAGGAAATGGCCAACATTAGCGCAGTCGCTATTCTGGCTCAGGCCGCTTTGGAAAGCGGCTGGGGAGAAAAAGCCGTCGGTAATATGTTTTTCGGCGTAAAAGCAAAAGCCAGTGATCCGGAAGAAAAGCGCCAACTCGTGACGACTACGGAATATTTGGACAGCCCGGACAAAGGCCATTTGTTCCCGGAGGTGTTGTCGGTTGAACAAGTAGCGCCCAAAAGATGGAAATACCGGGTCAAAGACTGGTTTCGGAAATACGAAACACCCGAAGGCTCGTTCAGCGACCACGCCAGTTTTTTTTTGGTAAACAAGCGCTATTCTGAAGCGCTGAAAGTGGGAACCGACCCAAATGCATTCTTTCAGGAAATAGCCAAGGCCGGATACGCCACTTCGCCAATCTATTTTGAAACTCTGGTAAAAGTAGCCCGGCTGATTGAGCGCAACATGCCGGGGGCGCCGCCTGCACGCCGTTCAGCAGGAAACCCTATGCTGGAAAGCGCGCAAAGCGACGATGTGCCCGAGTTGTTTTCAGAAGATGAACTACGGTTACTGAAACCCAACTGGCCGAAGCGGCGGGCAGCAACAAATCGGAAAAAATAACTGCTACGGATTCAACGGCTCCGAACTGCTGCGGGGCAAACTACCAACTTTGGGTTTCACACTGCGCTCCACCAGCGCCTTGTGCAAGGCCTTGGCGATTACTGCTATACTTTGCGCTTGACGGTCGGTGTCGCGCCCTTTTGTCATCACGGTAACCAGAAATGGTATCTCCTGAATATACACAATGCCCGATTCGTGCAACTCATAGGGGTATCCCGCATGCCTCCACTCCCCAAACTTGTGCCACATGCGCGTGCCTTTGGGAAATCCTTTGGCAAAGCCCTCCTCAAAGGCGCAATGACTGAGCAAACGCGCTGCATAGTCGGAGTATTCAGGACTGAGATAGGAGCCGTTGAAAATAGCCTTGAAAAAAACCGACACTTCTTCGGCAGTCATGGTAAACTGTTCATTGTCTTCAACAGGCTTGGGCAGCCCAAGATCAAAAAACAACTTAGGCGTTTGATCCGGCTTGATCCGGGCGGCCAGCATCCGGGTAGCGTGGTTGTCGGAATTGGCGACCATGAAGTACAGCAGGTCGTGTACTGTGTACTCGTTTCCCACTTGAATGGAAGGGTAATTGTAATACTGAGCGCTTACCTCGGCAGGCAGGGGATCATACCGCAGTTTCGTGGTCAGCAGGCCCGGGGTGGCTTCTGCTACGCGCAGACATGACAGCAGTAACGCCACTTTCATCAATGAGGCGGGGTGATAACGGCCGGTCTTGTTGATTGAAAACCGTTGTCCGTGCTCGAACTCATGGACGTAGACGGATGCTTCTTTGATGGCACCGGTAGTTGTCAGGCTGTCAATCACACCTGAAACCCGTGCTTGTACTTGAGTCAACTCGGCAGATATGCAATCCGGTTCGGCAGATAACAGCGGACGGACAAACTCATAGCCTTTCACTCTTGATATGGTGTAGTCGCACGGCGTACCCGATTTAATCGGGGCTTCACCAAAGCCCGATGCCACGAAAGGAGGTTTACCGTTGAGTGCCCAATAAGTCAGGATACTCCCACCCAAAAAGGCAGCGAGCAGGGCAAACCAATGCACTGATTTGTAGGATTTCGGCGCCATAGGCAGTTTCGTCGTTTGTCTTGATCGTCCCCCAACGAACAAGGTCTTCAACGGGTTGTGTCAGCCCTGAGTTACTTTCTGTATTTCAAAGGCTAAGGCTATTTTGCGACAGTTGCCGATTTGAGTTGTCCGTAACGAGACAAGTTTTGCATTGTCGCCAAATTCAATACCCCTGAAAACAAACACAATCTCCTATTTTCGCCGCCTTGATTTTGCAAAGCAATCATTCCGAAATTCACCCACAACAATTTCTCATGTCCGAAAAAAAATACTTTGATCCCGCCGACCTGAAAAAATTCGGCCACATCGGCGACTGGCAAAAGCCCATGGCCGACAAGTTTTTTGCCTGGTACGGCGAGGTCTTCAAAGAAGGCGCCCTCACTGAACGCGAAAAGGCCCTGATCGCTTTGGCAGTAGCGCACACCGTTCAGTGCCCTTACTGCATTGACGCCTACACAACCGACTGCCTCGGTAAAGGCGCCGACGAAGCCCAAATGATGGAAGCCGTACACGTCGCCGCTGCTATCCGCGCCGGCTCCAGCCTCGTTTTTTCCACCCAAATGATGAACCACGCAGAAGGGCTTACCATGTGAAAACAGGTTTCTGGTTAGAAGGTTAGAGGGTTTGAGGGTTAGAAGGTTTCTGGTAAAAGGGCCGGTGGTTTTTTACCAGGAAAGGAGTTTCAAAAAACTGTGTCTTCGTCACTTTCCTTAACCTTGGAACGCCGCGCGTGGGTCTTTTGACCCCGCGCCAACCGCTTGATTATCGGACACTTTTGTGCGGGGTCAAAAGACCCGCGCACGGCGAAAAAGGTTCCTGATTAAGGGCCGGTGGTTTTGCCAACCAGGAACCTTCTAACCAGAAACCCTCCAACCAGAAACTTCACAACCTCTTTTATGAGTATTCACCAACGCAACAAGTCGCTGGCTTCGAGGCACAGTGCACTATCCGACACGTTTTTTCAACTGGATGTGCTGAACGGTAAGGCCGTAAGCGATGTACGTATCCCCTTGTTTTCAGAAACTATCCGGCAAGCCGGATATGCCGAAGGGCGCCTGAAATCTGGCCGGATCGAGATTTTTCAGGTCAACGTAGGCAAACTCTGCAATCAGTCCTGTGCCCACTGCCACGTGGATGCCGGCCCCGACCGCAAAGAAGAGAATATGACCCGAGCGACGTTTGAAAAATGCCTTGACATTCTCTCCCGCTATGATATTCCAACCGTGGACATCACCGGCGGCGCACCGGAACTGAACCCCAACTTTCGCTGGTTCGTGGAGGAATGCCGGGCGTTGGGGAAACACGTCATGGATCGTTGCAACCTGACCATCATCCTGTCCAACCCGAAGTATCGCGACCTGCCGCAGTTTTTTGCAAAACATCAGGTGGAGGTGGTGTCTTCGCTGCCGCACTACAACGCACGCCGAACCGACAGTCAACGAGGCGAGGGTGTGTTCAGCGACAGCATCGAGGCTATTCGCCTGCTGAACGCCGCCGGTTATGGGCAGGAAGGCTCCGGTTTGCACCTCAACCTCGTGTACAACCCGACCGGAACCTTCCTGCCCGGAAATCAGGCCGCCCTTGAACGCGAATTCAAATCCCAACTCAAACGCCAACACGGCGTGGAGTTCAACAACTTGTACGCGATCACGAATATGCCCATCAGCCGGTTTCTGGACTACCTGCTGGAATCGGGGCAGTACGAAAACTACATGCAGAGCCTGCTCGACGCGTTCAACCCGACGGCCGTAGCCGGTGTGATGTGCCGAAACACGATTTCGGTCGGTTGGGACGGCTTTTTGTACGACTGCGACTTCAATCAGATGCTCGGTCTGAAGGTGTCGGGGTCTCGCACACATCTGGACGATTTTGACCTGAATTTGCTCGAACAACGCGACATCGTACTGAATCAGCACTGCTACGGGTGCACGGCCGGCGCGGGGTCGAGTTGCGGCGGCCAGGTAGCCTGAGTGAGTTGGCTATTGGTTTCGCCCGATGCGTTCCCACCAGAGTTTTTCCCACAGGGCAGCCTCCCGGGTGCTTTGCTGCGCATTTTTGCTCAACTCGTCTGCCAACCCGATGAGTCCCCTTTCCAGGCTTGCCAGCATGGTTTCCGTTTCCGTACCCGAGATATAGTCGGCCATATTTCCATTCACTTCATGGCGGTGTGCCTTCAAAAAAGCCACGTGTTCGGCGGCAATATTTTTGAATGCACCCTGAAGTTCGGCGAGCAGGACGGCCTCCTGCTTGAGCACTTTTGCGGCAAACTCCCGATGCTTCAGCGTAGTGGCCTCGTACAGTTTTTGGGTTTGTACCGGCTCTTTTTCGCGGCCTTCGCCCATAATCACTTCCGGTATGGCGTCGTATTTTTTCTGAAAATCGGCTTCGATCTCGTCGTGGTTGCCGGGGCCAGCCAGTATCTGCGCCCGACGGCTTTCGTACTGCGCTTTTGCGGCCTCGATTTTCGCCATCAGGTCGGCACTGTACTGCTGAAACATCATGGCCGCGCGCACCTTGTCGGCGTCCTGCATTTGCCGGGCTTTTTGTTGCTGTTCCTGCTGCATTTGAGCCGGGGTTTTAGCATGTACCTTGTCGTTGGCCATATAGCGGCGCAGTTCTGCCTCGCGCTCCTTTTCCGACATTTTCTGGAAACGGGCGGCGTACTCCGGGTCGGCGGCTATTTTTTGATAAAGCGCCGACATGCCCGCCGATTGCACGTTATTGGCCGCATAAGGATCGGCCATGTATTCGGCGGCGGCCTTGCGTGCGGCCGCCTCGGCTTGTTCCGGGGTCATGTTTTGCACGGCATCCACGCCGCCCATAGACGCAATGATCGGATTCTGATTGATTTGGGCTGCATACTGGGCACGCATGGTGGTTTCATTCTGCGTGGCCATGTACGTCCGACTCCGGTTGGCGTAGTATTCCCGGTACTCCCCAACAGCATGCTCCACCCGGTCGGTGAACGGCTGGTAAAATTTGTCGAGCGCGAACAGGTCCGAGTTCAGGTAATCCGCGCCATAGGTTCGGTGCGCCGCTTCGGCAGTCGTTTTGGGCGGAAACGGGACGTCTTCGTACAAAGCGGCGAAATTGGCTTTTCCAAGCGGCGAAGCCCCATTGGTTTGGGCCTGAAGTGCTTGCCCCAATACTACAAAGGCAAAAAAAGTGCGGGCCGCCCGGCGGGCAGCGAAAGAGATCGTTTGCATAGCTATCAGTATGTACTTGGTGAAAAAACAGCGCGGTGATGTGCATCTGCGCCGACAGAAAAGTTGGACTTGGCCTCCTTCAAAAAGGTTGCAGTCTCCCCTCGTTCCAAATAAGTCAGTCGAAACAAGTTTGTGCGATAAATTGAACGAAAATTCTGTGTGACGTCTGCGCCTTGAGTCTGTGTGACGTCTGCGAAAACACTCTACGTTCAGTGCCGCGTGCGACAACTTTCTCACAGACAGTACACAGACTCAAGGCGCAGACGTCACGCAGAATTTGTCAATAAAGCAATTCCGGATACTCAATCGAATCAATCCTTGTACGGATCGAACATATCCGGCGCCGCCATAGCCACACCGATTGGGCGCAGGCGATGCATGACCTCGACTGTACCCTCATGGTAAGCCAGTACCTCATCCAATTTTTTGTAACACTCCGGCGCTTCGTCGGCGCCGCCGCCGCGCAGCACGATACCCTGTTTTTTGATCGCTTTTTTCACATGCACCCAGTCCACCAGGCCTTTTGTGAGGTACTGAACCTGGCCGTTTTTCCAACGTTTTTTCCCCGCAGCCTGCGTGCGACTCATCGCCCGGCCGGCACCGTGTACGGTGGAGTACAGGCCTTCGCGACTTTTCCCGCTGTCTACGCCCCGAATAATGACGGAGGTATCGGCCATGTTAGCGCCCACAAAACCGTATTGCCCCGGAAATGCCGGCGTGGCGCCTTTGCGCACCACGTAGAATTTCCGGCCAAAATGCTCCTCTTCCCAGAGGAAGTTGTGGTGGTTGTGTACTTCAAAAACGGATTTTGCTCCCAGAATTTCGAGCACTTTGACCACCACGGTATCACGACCAGCGTAGGCGTACTCCCCTGCAAGTCGCATGGCCGCGAGATAGTCCTGCCCAAGTTGGCTATCCGCATTGAACAAGATCGGCGGTGCATCCATGCCGCCTTCGGGGGCATGCTCGTCGAAACGTTTGCCTTTGGACAAAGCAATGAACCCCATCGTGGTTTTGTGGCCAAAACCACGCGAACCAAAGTGAACGCCCACCCAGAGCCAGCCTTCCTCGTCTTCGAATAAATCCACGAAATGGTTGCCCGAACCGACGGTGCCGAGTTGGTCCATGGCCAGTTTCATCATGTCGCGCTGCGGTTTGAAGGCGGCTTTGGAAATTGAGTCGAACACCGGGTGGTCAATCGGCTTGGGGTTGGGGCGTCCGACGCCGAAGCCGATTTTTTTGAAAATCTCGTCCATCACGTTTTCCGTATCAATATCGGCGGCACGGATGTTCGTCTGACAGGCTTTGTTTCCGCAAGCAATGTCGAATCCCACACCGGAAAGGCTGATTTTGTCTATATAAGCCACTACCCCGCCGATGGGGTGGCCGTAGCCGTAGTGCGCGTCGGCAGTGAGCGTGGCGCGGTCGTTGGGGCCGGAGGCGCAACGCTGAATTTGGGTTATGGCGTTCGGATCAATGATCGGTTCGCCGAAAATGGTCAGTTTCATTTTACTACGTAATTGTGCACCGGTGCACCAAGATGCGACTCGAAACTCAAAACTCGAAACTCAAAACTTTACCGGCTACTTTCCCGCCGGTCGCGGTCCCAGTTGGTGTTGGCCAGGGCAATGATGATGAAACCGGCCATGACCATGACAACTTTGGCCACAAAAGCGAATAGCCTGCCCGGAAGTTCCAGAAACTGCAAAAATGCCCACTGGGCGCCCACCAACTGCAGGATCATGGCGGTAAGGCCCACGATCACCAGCAGCAACCCGAAAACAATCCAACGTCCTTTATTTTTCATACAATTATTTTTTGCTCGCGGCATGTGCCGGAAGGCTGCATAACTTTGAGGCACCAAATTTGTTCAGTCCACCAGCCGGTCAAAACTACTTCAGCCTTGTCATCCACCACCAACAGTCCACGATCCACCGTCAAGTTAATTGAATGCCCGCGCGACGCGATGCAGGGTTTGCATGATTTTATCAAAACGGATATGAAGGCGGCATACCTCAACTCGTTGTTGCACGTGGGTTTTGATTCGCTGGACTTTGGTTCGTTTGTCAGCCCCAAAGCCATTCCTCAAATGCGCGACACGGCTGAAGTGCTGGCAAAGTTAGACCTTTCACAAACGGCCACCAAACTGCTGGCCATTGTGGCCAACGAACGTGGCGCCGAGGACGCCTGCCGGTTCCCCGAAATCGGCTACCTCGGCTACCCGTTCAGCATCAGCGAAACCTTCCAGTTGCGCAATACCAACGCCACAATCGCCGAAAGCGTGGAGCGCACCAAGGCCATTCAGGAAATGTGCGAACGGCACGGCAAAACCCTCGTCCTGTACCTGTCCATGGGCTTCGGAAACCCCTACGGCGACCCCTGGAACGCAGAAATCGTGCACAAATGGGTGGACGCACTGGTGCCCTGGGGCATTCGCATTTTTTCGTTATCCGACACGATCGGCTGCTCCAACCCGGAGAACATTTCCTACCTGTTCGGCAACCTGATCCCGGCATACCCCGACGTGGAATTCGGCGCACACCTGCACACCCAGCCGCACAACTGGCGCGAAAAAATCCAGTCGGCCTGGGAAAGCGGCTGCCGGCGATTCGACGGCGCCATGCGCGGCTTCGGCGGCTGCCCCATGGCCAAGGACGACCTGACCGGCAACATGGCCACGGAAAACCTCGTGTTTTTCTTCGATGAAATCGGCGAAAATCTGCCGCTCGACCGCGACGCTTTCAGCCGGAGCATGGCTATGGCGCTGGAGGTTTTTCCTGCGTAGAGTGGAATGTCACAGAGGCTCACAGAGTTAGAGAGGACACAGAGTTTTTGTCATTCCACTGGAATCTGTCCGCTCTTAGTCGGCAAAAAACTCTGTGTCCTCTCTAACTCTGTGAGCCTCTGTGACACTTTTTTTTGCCACATGGGGAGGGAGGGGTCAGTTTACAATTTCCTAAGCCGGTTTCTTTGCGCCAAACCTGGCCCGTGCGAATTCCACCACAATCGGCAGCACGGAAATCCCGATGATCGCAAAAACCACGATCTCGAAGTTGTTTTTCACGATGGGCACGTGGCCGATGAAGTAGCCGGCCAGCGTCAGGGAGGTTACCCACAGGATACCACCGCCGACGCAGTAGCCGATGAACCGGCGGTACCGCATTTTGCCAACCCCGGCTACAAAGGGCGCGAACGTGCGCACGATGGGCACAAACCGCGCAATGACCAGCGTGCGGCCCCCGTATTTTTCGTAAAAATGCTGCGTCCGTTCGATGTACGCGCGTTTGAGAAACCAGTAGTCGCGGGTAAACACCTTGTCGCCGAGGAACTTCCCGAAAAAGTAGTTGGTGTTGTCGCCCAGAATGGCTGCCAGAAACAGCAACGGAATCAGTAGCCACACATTCAGGATACCGGTTTTGGCGGTAATGGCGCCGGCAGCAAACAAAAGCGAATCGCCGGGCAGGAAAGGCGTGACCACAAGACCGGTTTCACAAAAAATGATGAGCGCGAGCAGGAAATAGGTCATCAATTCGTACTCCCGCATGATGTTTTCGAGATGCACATCAAGGTGGCGAATGAAGTCGATAAATTGGGTCAGAAACTCAAGCATGCGGGAGCATCGGGTTTTACATTGTGAAAAATCGGCGCGAAGGTAGGGGCTTATGCGCACAGGTTCCGTTACTTCTCCATTTTTCGCGCCTTCTCCAGCACTGCCTGCTCCAGGCTTTTTTTGTACGCCGCCACCCGGTCAAGTACCGCCGGGTCGCTTGTGCCCAAAATTTGCGCCGCCAGAATTCCGGCGTTTCGGGCGGCATTCAGCGCCACTGTGGCTACAGGCACGCCTTCCGGCATCTGCAGGATAGACAGGATGCTGTCCCAGCCGTCAATGGAATTGGACGATTTGACCGGCACCCCGATCACCGGCAGCGGCGTAATGGCCGCCACCATACCCGGCAGGTGTGCAGCGCCGCCCGCGCCGGCGATGATGACCCGGATTCCCCGGTCGCGGGCGGCTTTTGCAAACTCGAACATCCGCTCCGGCGTACGGTGGGCCGACACGATAGTCATGTCAAACGGTACGCGCAGTTCGGTCAGAATATCCGCCGCCTTTTGCATGACCGGCAGATCGGAATCGGAACCCATGATGATGGCAACCATAACGTCGGGTAGTTTTTTGCCGGCAAAGGTATTTGGAAAAACATTGCCGGAGCAGGCCTTCCGCACAGGAGCCTCCACGGCCCGGAAAACTGCTCAAAACCTGGCCCGCAAGGCAAGGATGAAATTCCGCCCGGCGGCTACAAGTCCCGAACTGTAGGGCCGGTACCGCCGGTCGGTCAGGTTTTCCACGCCACCGCTTAGCGACCATTGCTCCGAAAACTGGTACATCGCCTTGAAATTGAGGGTGTACCATCCCGGGGACCAGGGATTCCCGTCGGCATCCACGGCATAGATGTAGCCTTTGCCCTGTTCCTCCTGAGGCAGGTCGGCATACGCCACCGAGCCGTTGTACAGGGCATAAAAATCCAGGTTCAGGTGCGGTGCTGCAAACGTCAGGTGCGTGGCTCCAAACCAAGGCGCCGCGTGGCGCAACGGACTGGTGGTGCCGTCGTCCAGTTCTTCCTCACCTTGCTGGTAGTTCAGTTGCGATGAAACTCCGAACCCGCCGGGCAGTTTGGCCTCCATGCTGAATTGCAAGCCGTAAACCGTTGCCTTCGCAGCATTTTGAACGGCTTGCACCCGGCTCAGTTCGCCGGCGTACACGATGCTGTCGAGTCCGTTGAGTGTAAAGTTGCGCCGCACCAGCGCATTGTCGAGCAGGGTGTAATAGCCGGTCAGGTCAATTTTCACCGATTTCCCGAACAATCGGGCGATGTCGAATTCGGCATTGTACGCGTACTCGGCATTCAGTGCAGGGTTGGGCACCAGCACAGATCCGGGTTCCGAATCGAAAACCTTGCCCATATCGTCCACATTCGGTGATCGAAAACCGGTGGACGCATTGACGGCCAAAGACCAGGAGTCGCTCGGATCATACACCAAACCTACGCTGCCTGTCAGTGCGCCTTTGTTCAGGTGGGCCGTCGTGTACGGGAACGGATAAAAAGTAGTGTCGAACACGGCATTCAGCGCGAAATGGCTGTACCGCCCGCCCGCTTGCAGCAGCACTTTTTTTGAAAACCTGTACTGGTACGTCGCAAAAGCCGCTAAGGAAGACCAGTCGGAATTCGGATAACGCGCCGGCCCGGGCATAACTTCTCCAGTGGAAATATCCTTGTCCGTCCCGGCAGATTGCACATCGTTGTAAATTGCCTCCAGACCGTAAAACACCTTTTGGCGTTCGCCAATTTGTTTAAAAAAGTCAAGGTTGGCGGAGTACGCCTGCACGTTTTCCACCCGGCTGCGCCGGATCGGGTCGTTGAAATCCCGGTCTATCCGGCTTTCTTCAAAAAACTGATGCGCCAGGCGAATGGTCATGCCGTCGAACAGGCGGTTGGCGCCTGAATAACTCGCGCTCAGGTTATTCATCCCCCAAACCTGCGGGCCATAGAACCATTCTGCGCTGCGTGGCGAGCCGTTTCCGCGCACACGCAGCAGCCGGTCGTAGCGGTCGTTATCGGTCGTGGTGGAATACTGAAACCCGTAGTTGAACTCCCATTGATCATTCGGCTTGAAGCGCAGTTTTTGCATCAGGTTGATTTGCGCGTACCCCGTAGGCGTTTGCACCAGTGGGTCGTCGTTCGTTACAACCACGTCCGTAGCGTTCTGGCGTTGCACAAAAAACGGTCGCAGGTACTCCTCCGGGCCGTCGGCGCCCATGCGCAGGTCGCCAAACGTGGTGTGTGAAAAACTCGTGACCATAGCCCACTTTTTCCAGCCCACGCCGAGGTCGAAATGCCCGGCGCGCTCTTCGTTGGCCGATGCCATTCGGGCGACGGCATTGCCGGAAATATGGGTCTTGTCGTCCAGTGCAAATTGCGGCGTGCGTGTCTGGAAATTCATGGCCCCACCGATGGCGTCGCTGCCGTAGATGACGGAGCCGGGGCCAAAAAACACCTCCGTGTTTTCGATGGCGAAGGGGTCGAGGGAAATCACGTTTTGCAGGTTTCCGCTGCGAAAAATGGCCGTATTCATGCGCACACCATCCACCGTAAGCAGTACCCGGTTGGTGGAAAAACCCCGGATCATGGGGCTTCCCCCACCCTGCTGGCTTTTTTGAATAAACACCTCTCCGGAACTGCCCAGCAGGTCGGCTGCCGTTTGCGGATTTTGGAGGGCCACCGTCCGCGCGGAAATCCGGCTGATCTTGGCGGGCACTTCGCGTTTCGACTGGTTCCAGCGCGTGGCCGACACCACCACCTCTTGCCCGAGCGACAGTCCGACGGAAGTCAAATGCGCCGCCCAGTTCGTTTTTTCCAGATCGGCAAAACTGAATGTGGCGGCCTCATAACCCAACAATCGAAACTCGATGCGTTCGGCTCCCCGAAACGCCGACAAGTCGGCCTGACCGGCGGCATTGGTCGTCCGGATTGCTTTCGGCGACTCGCTGTACACCGTTACGGCTTCCAGCGGTTGGTCTGTTTCCTGGTCTTTGATGGTCAATATCTGCGCGTAACCAAGGCTGCCCGCACACAGGAGCAACCCCAGCAGAATTGTTTTTTTCATGCTGACAAAGTTTAGTGAAAATGAGAAGGAACACCGGGGCGGTTTCCCGGCAGATCAGGTACTAAACCCCGTCGGGCGGCGGGAACGGCGGCGCCACCGCATCGGCGCTCAGCAGTGCATACGTAGCCGGCAGCAATTGCGGGTTTTCAGATTGCGGACCGTACACCCGCCAATCGGGCGCGTCCTCGTGGAATAATGTCAGAAAAAAAAGAGCCAGACGGTGCTCTTTTTCGTGACGGCAAGGGTCATCGTTCTGATATTCGGCGATCAACCGGCGCAGTTGGCTGTTCAGTTTGGTTTCCGCATGGTCGCGCCAGCACCACAGGAGCAGGGAGTCGTTGCGCACCGATTGTTTGACGATGTCAAACATTTCGCCACGGTATTCAAACTCGCGGGCGTGCTCCCAGCGGAGCAAGGTATTGCAGTCGTTTTCGGAAAACCGGAAAAACACGAGGGCACTGTCCGGCAAGCCGGCCAGCATACGTTTCTTGACTTCCTTCCGTATCCGGTATTTTTCAAAACGCAGCCCTGCATACGTCCCGATCAGGGGCGCTGCTAAGCAAAGAAGGAGCAGAATGCCGGGTAGTTTGCGCATAAAAAAAATCCAAACCCGCGGCAAGGTATCGCCTTTGCGATCAAATTTGCTCCAGCAGACGTTCTTTCAGGCGCTGGAATTCTTCCGCCGTGATGATGCCCTGGTCGCGCAACTCGGCTAAGCGGCGAATTTTTTCGATGGTCTCATCGCTGCTGTTCGGGGCTGCGGGCTGCTCCGTCTTAAGGGTTTCGGCTACTTTTTTGCCGGCATCCATCTCTTCCGTAAACTCTTTGCGGGCAGAGCCGAGGTCGAGGTCCTGAAGGGTGCCGCCACCCTGGAAGTGATTGGCGACCACATGCCCCAGCGCGTAGGTGGAGGCGCCCGATAACGCGGGCATACTCAGGCTGCCGACGACCGAACCAACGCCCGGGATTGCTTTGACTAAACTGGCGGCCAGCCTGGCTGCGCTGCCGCCGACAATTGCCGAGATGAGGTTTCGCCCCAGCGTGTCCACGAATCCGACGTTGTACAATTTGGCCAACTGGCGCAGCATGTTGAGTTGAACTGCGCTCACGGATAGCAAATCGGCGCCGGGAAACGGCACCAGGGCGGCGCCCATGGAAAAGCCTACGTGGTTCTTGATAATTTCGCCTGCTTTGGGAAGTTTGTCTGCGTGTGACATGGTTTTTGAATGTTGGTGGAGGTTTTTTTCCTGATCAATGAGGTTCCAGACGGTGTGCAAGACGTTGAAATGTCGAACGGTCAGATAATTGGCCATTACAATTTGGATTGTTTTTGCTGTGAAGAAGGACAAATGTGCGGCGCATGCATGCCGAAGTCAATGGCGCCTCGGTGAAAACTATACCAATGCACGGTTCGTTCAGACCAATATTTCGTCTCAGGGTCACACGGGATACCGGTTCAGGGAGAGTGTTCAGAAATCTGTGTCAAACCTGCCGAAAGATATTTTTCACACAGACAAACACAGACTGCTGCACAGACAAACGCAGAGGTTTGATTTTAAATAAGTTACACTCTGTGTTTGTCTGTACAGCAGTCTGCGTTTGTCTGTGTTAAATTTGTGCACAACGGGCTGACACAGTTTTCTGAACACTCTCGTCTGCACTGTTGGCGGCGGCATTCAAACAGGCCTCTGCCGTCAGCCCGCCTTTTCGGGCAGCCAGCACCCCGTAGCGGATGTCGTGCATGCCGTCCTTGCTGTGCGCATCGGGGTTGATGCTGATGCGGATACCGTGCCGAAGCGCCTCGGGGATAAGCGTCCAGTCGAGATCGAGGCGGTACGGGTTGGCATTCAGTTCGATGGCTACTCCATGCCGGGCACAGGCCTCGAACACGGCGTCCCAGTCGAGCGGATAACCTTCACGGCTGAGCAACAGGCGTCCGGTTGGGTGCCCGAGAATGGTGGTATGCGGGTTTTCCACGGCGCGCAGGATGCGTTCAGTGGCTTTTTCGCGGCTCATTTTCAGGTTGCTGTGCACCGATGCAATAACGAAATCGAATTTTTCCAAAAGAGCAGGCTCGTAGTCCAGAGAGCCGTCATTCAGAATGTCACTTTCGATACCCTTGAGGATTCGGAACGGCGCCATTTCCGTGTTGAGCGCGTCTATTTCGTCCATTTGCGCCAAAACCCGGTCGGGCTTGAGGCCGTTTGCATAAAATGCCGACTGGCTATGGTCGGTAATGCCAATGTACGCGTAGCCGAGTTCGCGGGCGTATTCGCACATTTCCCGAAGGCTGTGCAGGCCGTCGCTCCAGGTGGTATGCACGTGCAGCACGCCGCGGATGTCGCTTTCTTCGATCAGGCGGGGCAAGTTGCCGGCCCGGGCAAGGTCGAGCACTGCGGCACTTTCGCGCAGTTCGGGCGGGATGTAAGGCAATCCCGCTTTTTCAAAAACTTCCTGTTCAGTGCGCAGGCCTTTGAAATTCAGGCCGGGGGCCGACTGGACAAATGCTTCGATGAATGCCTGGCTGCCCGTACGCAGGAACAATTTGGAGCCGAATTCCTCGGCCAGACAACGATGTACGAGTACCGGTGTGTTGTTTTCCAGGCGGGCATGGTATGTGCCGTTTTCTTCCTTTTCGAGTATCAGCGTTTCGCCGTCAAATGCCGTGTCGAGTTCGCCGTTGTAGCCCACGAGCATTTCAAGTTGCTCCACCACGGAGCAGCGGCGGCGCAGTTCGCCGACAGGGCTGACAAACGCACCGGGCAATTTGCCCGTAAGCCAGGCGCCGGCAAAATCGGCCTCTTCCTCCGCGGCATCGTAGTGCAGTTTGTCCTTGCTTCGCAGGTAATATTCGAGTTTGTTTTTCAGGTCGTCCTGGGTTTTCAGGCCAAAACCCTTGAACTCCACGAGGCGGTTTTCGTTGCAGGCATACCACAGTTCGCCGATGCTTTCGATGCCCATTTCGCGCCACACGACGCGTACTTTTTTGGGGCCGAAACCATTTACCTGAAGCATTTCCGTCACGCCGGGCGGTGTTTGGGCGCGGGCTTCCTCAAGGGCTTTCATTTTGCCGCCGGTCAGCAACTCCCTGATTTTGCCGCTGATGGCCGGCCCGATGCCTTTGATCGCCTTCATCTCTGCGTCGCTGATTTCAGCCAGCGGGCGGTCGAGTTTGCGCAGCGTCAGGTAGGCATTGCGGTACGAACGGATTTTGAACTCGTTGTCCTCGTGCAATTCGAGCAGGTTGGCAAGTTCATCGAACGCGTAGGCGATTTCTTTGTTGGACATGGTCAATTGCAGTTACAGTAAAACCTATTCGCGGATGAATTCCAGTTCGTTATGCCGATCCAGGCGAGCCATGGTGGAAGGCGTGTGTGGCTCCTTGTCGTCCTGGCGGTACTTGACGACATAGTCTACGGCGCCCAATATTTCGCTGCTGATCGCCCCAAAGGTTGGCGGAAAAGGCTCATCGGCCTTGCAGGCAGCCGTGCTCACGATCGGTCGGCCAAATTCGCGAATGAGTTCCTGACAAAACTGGTCGGTCGCAATTCGGATAGCGAGCGTGCCGTCGCGGTGCAAAAGGGCCGGAGACAAGCCGGCAGCCGGCTGGTAAACGACCGTCAGCGGGCGATTCAGGTAAGCAAGCATCGTTTCCACACGGGGGTGTATCCTCGCGACGTACTGTTTCAGCATTTCCATGCTGTCTACCAGAATGATGTAGCCCATTCCAGGGGTTCGGCCTTTCAGTTCCGAAAGCCGTTCGATGGCCGTTTCATTGGTGGCATCGCAACCGATGCCCCAGATGGTGTCGGTGGGGTAGCAAATCAGTGCGCCCGAATTGAGCAGGCGGGCAATGTCGGAAATGTCGTCTCGTAGCAGGAACATACTCAACAATTGGCGTTTCTTTGTCGTTGGATACGAATTATATCCGGCGGGCAAAAGTCCGATTTTTAACCCAACAATTTTGAATACAAACACTATGCAGGTTTATTTCCACCGATTTTTTGCCTCCATATTTCTCGTTGCTCTTTTTTGCGTTCCCGGTACATTGCTTGCGCGGCATATCATCGGCGGGGAAATTACCTACCGGTACATCAGCACGAACGCCAACGGCGACAACCGGTACGAGTTTACCATGAAAATTTATCGGGACTGTTTCGGGGGCGGTGCGGGTTTCGATAATCCTGCGGAAATGGCCATTTACCGGGGGACTTACGACAACAACATACTGCTGTCCGGCTTTGAAATCTTTACTCAATCCATCACTCGCCTGATTCCGGTGCCGCCGCCTTGCGTCACGCAACTGCCGAGTGTGTGTGTGGAAGAGGCCGTTTATGTGTTCGAGCGCACCCTTCCGGTATTGCTAAACGAAAGTTACTTCATTGTTTATCAGCGCTGTTGTCGAAACCAAACAATTAAAAACATTGTGGCGCCCGGCGATATCGGCGCTACCTACATGATCGAACTGACTCCCGCCGCCCAACAGTTGAAAAACAGCAGCCCAACGTTCAACAGTTTTCCGCCGATCATTATCTGTGGAAATATCCCGCTCGTGTTTGATCATGCAGCGACCGACCCGGAGGGCGACCAGATTTTTTACAGTTTCTGCAGCCCGCTCGAAGGCGGCGGCCCCATCCTGAATCCACCCGGACTGTACGGCTGCAACGGCGCCGTGCCTACCCCACCCTGCGGTCCGCCGTTCGACAATGTACCGTTTGTGGTGCCCAATTACGGCCCGTCGAATCCGATGGGCGGCAACCCGCAGGTAAACATCAACAACCTGAGCGGCCTCATCACCGGCACGCCTACGGAATTGGGGCAATTTGTAGTAGGTGTTTGCATCCAGGAGTTTCGTGGCGCCACCCTGCTGTCCACGGTTCGGCGCGATTTTCAGTTCAATGTGGCCGAATGTACGCCCACCGTGCTTGCCAACATCCAGAGCGACAGCATCGCCGGGCCCAAACGCTTTGTGCTCAACTCCTGCGGGAACAACACCATCACATTTCAAAATCAGAGCGTCCAGCAGTCTAATATCACAAATTTTGAATGGCGGTTCAATCTGAAAACTTCCACGTTCGTGGACAACACCAACTGGAACGCCACCGTCACCTTTCCCGATACCGGCTCGTACTCGGGCGTGCTGTACCTGAATCCCGGCAAACCCTGCGCCGATACGGCTACCATCCGGGTCAATGTTTTCCCGGAAATCAACGCCGACTTCGAGTTTGATTACGACACCTGCGTGGCCGGCCCGGTTTCGTTCACCGACCTGTCTACCGGCGAAGGCGGCATCAACCGCTGGAGCTGGAATTTCGGCGTACCCAACGGCACCTCCACTGCCCAGAATCCGGACTTTTTGTACCCGATACCCGGGAATCACCCGGTGAACCTGCGCGTCCTGGATAAAAACAACTGCTCGGACAACACGACCAAAATAGTTAACTGGTTTCCGGTGCCGCCGCTCATCATCCTGCAACCCAGCCGATATGTCGGCTGTGCTCCTGCGGAAATTTTCCTCAACAACCTTTCCACGCCCATTGACAGCACCTACCGGATCGAATGGGATTTCGGCGACGGCAAAACAGCCGAGAACATCATCAGCCCGACCCATATCTATGAAAACCCGGGCATCTACACGGTACAGGTAGCCATCACCTCGCCCATCGGCTGCTATACCGCCGACACCTTCCCGAACCTGATCCGTGTGGAGCCGTCGCCGATTGCCAATTTCACGTTCTTCCCCGATTCGCTGCTGAACCAGTTCAACAACACGGTGCAGTTCACGGACTTATCCGTGGGCGCCAACCGCTGGAACTGGCAATTCGACCGTTTCGGCACGACAACCAAGCAAAACCCGATCTTCACCTTCCCGGATACCGGCCGGATGAAAATCACGCTGATCGCCACGCACCCGCAGGGCTGCAAAGATTCGTTGTCCAAATACCTCGACATCGTGCCGGAAATCCGCTGGTTTATGCCCAACGCATTCACGCCCAACGGCGACGGCCAGAACGACGGTTTTTTCGGCAAGGGCTACCTCGACGGCGTGACCAATTTCACCATGACGATCTGGAACCGCTGGGGCGAACTGGTTTTTGAAACCACCGACCCCACCGACGCCTGGAACGGACGCAAACTGAACACCGGCGACATGTCGCCCGACGGCGTGTATGTGTACCTTGTTACGTTCACCGGGCCACGGGGCGACCGGCAAGAGTACAAGGGCTATGCAACGCTCATACAGTAGGTACCTCTGCACTACCGAAGCAACGTCACATTGCCTTTTTTCTCTGAAACCGTACCACCCAGACAGCGCACCCGGTAATAGTAGCCGTAGGTTTCCACTGGCTGCGGCTCGCCTTTGAACGCGCCGTCCCATTCGCCCTCCGGGTCGTATGTCTCAAAAATCTTTTGGCCCCAGCGGTTGTACACAGCCCAGTACACCTCGTCCACGAAGCGGCTTTCGAGGCGCAACGCGTCGTTTTCCCCGTCGCCATTGGGCGAGAAGCCGGTGGGAAAAAACACAAACGGCTCTTCGCAATTCGGAAACAGTACCACTACCGTTACGTCTCGTTCGAGCACGCAACTGCCGCCATTTAGTGTCAGCCGGGCCGTATACGTCGTAGTTTCGTTGGGTCGTGCAACCGGCATAACCCCGTTGTCCCCGGTCAGGGAGTTTGTTGGCGACCAGGAAATTGTGCCCATTCCCGGAAAAACGGCTTCGAGTTGGGAACTTGCCCCTAAATAAATGGTATCCGGTGTGGCGGATACGGAAAGTGACGTGGTATCAAACACATGGACCGTCACCATGCCCTCGTAGGTACAGCCGGCGTTGGTGATGGTGACCAGATAGTCGGTCGTTTGCATCGGGAAAGCGGCGGGCGAAGCGGCAGTTGTGTCCGAAAGAGTAGCGCCGGGCGTCCATTCGTAAATGTACCCAACGATGCCGCCGGAGTTGAGCGCAACCGTATCCCCCGGGCAGATGGTCAGTTCCTGCCGCAGGCTGTCGGTGCGCGGAATCGGCGCGTTGAATTGTTTCACAATGGTATCCCTGCATCCGCCTGCCGACAGGGCGATGAGGGTCAGTTTGTAACTGCCGGGTTTGGTCACGGTGAATGTCGGGTTTTGCGCCGATGACTGAGTTGCAAACCCGCTCGGCCCTGTGAGCCGCCAGTTCCAGGAGCCTATACCATACACGGTGTCTTTACTGGCATCTATGGCGCTAATCACCAGGCCGTTGTTGTCGCACGACGGCAGGGTGTACGAAAAGGCTGCGTCAATATGAAAAGCGCCGACATGGATCGTCCGAAACATGGTATCCGAGCACGGCAGCCCGGGTACCGTAATGAGAGCAATGGTATAGGTGCCGGTATCGGGGAACTGGTACTGGGGCGAAAATTCGGTGGTAGTTTGGGTCAGGTCGTTCGGCCAGTCGAAATACCAGCGCACGTCCGGCACATTGCTTTGGTTGGAAAACTTGACTACTTCGTTTTCGCAGGCGCCCATGATATCGGCAAATGCGGCGGTGGGCACGCCGCAGTCGGCCACATTGTACTGAAAGTCGCGCCGCGTCGTGGAAATCAAGGAGTCGTTTCGGTATTCGTCCACACACACGCCGACCACGAAATTGCCCAGCGTATTGGGAATTCCGGTCATGAATCCCGTTGCAGGGTCAATGGTCAGCGGATCTCCGCCGAGGACATTGGCAAGATTGTATGGCGGGCTGTTCCACACTACTTCCTGATACGGCCCTTTGTTTGGCGGGACGGGCTGGGGGTTTTGCTGCGTTGCGCCGTTCAGGGGGGTGCATAAGCGGTACACCAACGAATCGCCGTCCGGATCAGTAGCGGAATGGTCGAAGTCAATCGGGTAGTGTACGCAAATGGCCACCGGCGGCCATTTGTTAAACGCCGCGCTGTTGTTGCAGTCCAGCATGGTTTTTTCAGAAAGGTTGGCAATGATGGAGATGCCTACATCAAGCGGGTTGGGGATGTTTTTGATCAATTGATTGCGGCAACAACGCTGGTACACGAGGGTATACCCGCCGGCCTTGAACGGCAAAGTTTGTACGGTTCGGTACACGGTTCCGTTCACACATACGTTCGGTGGTACCACGAGGCAAGGGTTCTCCAGTGCAATGGGCAGTGTGTCGTTCGAGAACACATCCCAAGGCACCAGAATGGTTCTGACCAGGTTCCAATTGGTGTCATAAACACCGATTGCTGCCGGGTCGTCAAACCACGGAATGCCGGTGTAACAGTCCCGGTACACCGTCAGGCTGATTTCGTACTGGTCGCCGCCGAGGCATTTGTACGTGATTTCACCACCGACGATGTGCGT
>JAEUUV010000159.1 GCA_016787285.1 Saprospiraceae bacterium
CACGGTGGTTTTGAAACGGAAGTTGTTCATAACGAATAGTGTTGGATTGGTTGTGAAAGATAATTTTGGATAAGTATGCGTATTATAAAAGTTGACATCACATTCTACGGAACGTCTGTGCATGTTGTCTGCGTAACTTCTGCGTGAAATTTGTCGCGTTTTGCCGAGTAGGACCTAATTCACACAGACGTTACGCAGACAACATGCACAGACGTTCCGCAGAATGCCAACCATGTAATTTAAGGTGGTGGTATTTCTGTCGCTTGACGAGGACAAAAGTGGGGATCCGTGGCAGACCCAAAAAATCCGTTCAACCAGCGGCGGTTATTTTTCAACGCGCTGCGCAAGGCCGTGCCGATGGTTGAAGGAAATACGCATTTGGTTGAAACTCTCCACCCTGCAATACCGGCCGGAGGTACTTTTGAATCAAAAACAAGCCAAAATTCACCACCATAAAAAACACCCACCATGTTTTTCCTGACCGATGCCCCTGTTGAAAAATGGCTGATCGCCCCGGCGATTATTTTTGGCCGTTATGCCCTGTTGTGCCTGTGGCTGACGGGCTTGTTTTACCTGTGGAAACGTCGGGACTGGCTGTACCGAAAAATCCAGCAGACGTTTCCCAAGAGCAGCGACTTCCGCCGCGAGATCGGGTACTCGGCACTGACGGCACTCATTTTCGGGGCAACGGCGGCCTTGTGTTTTGCGACGCCCCTGCGCGGACACCTGCGTCTGTACACCGACATACAGGTATACGGAATTGTGTACCTGATTCTGAGCGTACCCGGAATGTTGTTTTTGCACGACACCTACTTCTACTGGATGCACCGGCTCATGCACCACCCGCGGCTGTACCGCCATATGCATCTGGTACACCACAAGTCGGTGAATCCTTCGCCCTGGTGTGCCTATTCCTTTCACCCGCTGGAAGCCGTAGTGGAAGCGGGTATACTTCCGCTGGCTCTGTTTCTGATACCTTTGCACCCGGTCGCCCTTTTTGCATTCATCACCCTGATGCTCTGGTTCAATGTATACGGACATTTGGGCTACGAGTTGTTTCCCCGAAAACTGTACGAACACCCCTTGGGCCGCTGGCTGAACTCGTCGGTTTACCATAACCAGCACCACGAGCGCTTTACCGGCAACTACGGCTTGTACTTCACCTTTTGGGATCGCTGGATGGGCACCCTGCGTACCGACAGCGTCCGCCGCGTGCAGGAAATTCACGAACGCATTGCCAAAACCTGAACGACGTTATGCTACACCACCTGCTTTCGGGGCGCGCACGCCTGCTGACCCATATCACGGGCTGGTCTTTGGTGGCCCTGCTCTTTTTTTCGCTGTTCTCCAGCGTGCGCGACACCGGCGAGGCGCTTGCCCGCACGGCGCTCAACCTCGCGTTTTTGCTGATACTTTTTTACGGAAATGCGCGGGTGCTGGTTAATCGGTTCTTCGAAATCGGGCGCTACAAACCGCTCATAGCGCTCACACTGGTTTTTTGGCTGGGTATGGCCTGGCTGCGCGTATTAGCCGAGCAGCACCTGTTCGGAGGCAGTATTTTTTCAGGCGGAAATGCACCGGACGGCAGCATCAAAATGTTTCTGGCGTACGCCCTGTCGTTTTTTTTGTTGCTCCTGTTCAGCACCCTGTACCAGCTGTTGGAAAACCGGTACACGCTCGAACTGCGGCACCGCGAACTGGAAGCCCGGCACGCAGAAGCACAACTGACGAACCTGAAAGCGCAGATCAACCCGCATTTTTTGTTCAACACCCTGAACAACATCTACGCCGCCGCCACCCTGCAACACCCGCGCACTGCCGACATGGTGCTCCATCTTAGCAACCTGCTGCGCTACGTGACCTACGACAGTCAGGAACCACTGGTACCGCTGGCAAAAGAAACGGCGTACATCCGGGAGTACATCGAACTGTTCCGGATGAAAGCCGAACAGCCGCTTGCCATTACGTTCGAGACGGAAGGCAACCTCGACGAACGGCAAATCGAGCCGCTGTTGTTATTGCCGCTCGTGGAAAATGCGCTCAAGCACGGTAATCTCGAAACCGCTTCGGATGCGTACCTGCGCATCCACCTGAAAGCCGACGCAGCAGGCTTGTCGTTTGAAGTAAAAAACACGTATGATCCCAACAACCTGCAAAAAGACACCCTGGGGGGCGTAGGACTGGAAAACGTTCGCCGCCGCCTGGCACTCCGCTACCCGAATCGCCACCGGTTTGAAACCAACGCTGCAAATGGTACTTTTACCGCCCGGATTGATCTCCATTGACGGAATCGAATCAATCGAATCAATCGAATCAATCGGAACAATCGAATCAATCGGAACAATTCCTTCATGTCCAACATTCGTTGCCTGCTTGTTGACGACGAGCACCTGGCTTTGGCCCTGCTCGAAAAATACATCGGCCAGATCCCTGATCTGGTGGTGGCAGGGGTATGCAAAAGTCCGATCCGGGCGGTTGAACTACTCCAGCAAGAGGTGGTTGATTTACTTTTTCTGGACATCCAGATGCCGTTTCTCAGCGGCATCAACCTGCTCCGCAGCATTTCAATCAAACCTATCACTATTTTTACCACCGCCTACCCGCAGCACGCACACGAGGCATACGACCTTGATGCCGTGGACTACCTGCTGAAGCCGTATTCATTCGAGCGGTTCAGTCATGCCGTTCAAAAAGCCCGGGACGCGCTCAGCCTCCGGCGGGCTGTTTCTGCGCCGGAAGGGGTACTTACCGTGCGTGTCGAACGCCGTTTGGTAAAAATTCCCTACGAGGACATTCTGTACATCGAGGGTTGGAAGGAATATGTAAAAATTCACACCGGGCAGGGCAAAGTGGTCACGCTGGAAAGTCTCAGTCGTTTGGAGGAGACTTTGCCTGCCGCGCATTTTGTACGGGTGCACAAGTCCTGGCTTGTGGCCGTTTCGCGGGTAACCCAACTTGATGGAAACGACCTGCTGATCGGCAGCGCCCGCATTCCCGTTTCTCGCAACCGCAAAAGTCAGGTACTCGCTTTACTTTTCCCGATACACCGGTAGTGAATACCCACAAGCGGGCAAACAGACAGGTGCAAAGTGTCGCAAATTAAACGAAGGGGCATAAATGTTTGCCGACTTGCATAAGGCTATATTACTTTTGGCAGCCCATCCTTTCCAGATATCAGGTTTTTTTCAGCGAATGCAACAACTACCCGCTTGACCGTATCTTGCTAATCCAATACATTTAGTTCACATCTTTAATGTACCGACCAATGCGCATCATTTTTACCGTTTTACTCACACTACTCCTCGGTTCATCTACTAAACTATTTGCCCAGGTACCCTTGCCTTGCCCAAAGCCGATTCTGGGTACCGTACAATGTCAATTTGCCTGTGTGGTTTGCGAATTCGACTCCGTAATCGGCCAGACCAACTTCCCGGCGCCTGTACCGCCCACCGGCCAGCCGCCTTCGTTCGACAATTGCCTCCAAGGACAGCCGCCTGTCGTCCTGACCCATCCAAGATGGTTCGGGTTTGTAGCCGGCTCCTCCACGATTGGTTTCAACATCAAAGATCTGGGATGTGCATCCGGTACCGGTCTCGAAGCCGCTATCGTGTACGGTTGCGGCTTCCCGAACTGGCCGCTGAGTTGTGGCCCGGTTGACCCGGCAAATCCGGTAATTTTTGCAACCGGGCTAACCGTAGGCGCTTTGTATTATCTCGTCATTGATGGCATAGACGGCGCCGATTGCCGGTTTCAGGTGACCGTGGCCTTCGGCTCAACCAAGCCTCCGACCGCACCTCCATCTGCCATTGACGGCCCGGCGGAAGTGTGCCCCGGCGCTACCGTCACCTACACCCTCCCCGCCGTAGACGGCGCTGTTTCGTATTATTGGAGCACGCCGCCCAATTCAAAAATCACAGGCGGCCTTGGCGCCGGCAACCAAATCCTCGTCCCGGCTGCCTGGGGCCAGGCCTCTACAATTGAAGTCGAGTTTGCCGGCAATGGCGGCAATGTTTGTGTGACCACCAATTACGCCTGCGATACCGCCAAGACAATTTGCATGCAGGTAACCAACCAACCTTTAGCCATCACACAGTTGCCCGATATTACCCTGTGCTACGAAGAACTGCCTTTTACCTGGGCCGAAGAACCGTTCACGCCCGTATCTGCTCCCGGTACCGTGACGCTTACCTCCACCCCGTATGTGTCACATTTCGGCTGCGACAGCCTTGTTCGGCAAAAAATAATTGCCAAACCGCGCAAGCAAAAAACCCTGCCGCTTCAGCGCCTGTGCAACGACGAGTGCTTTGAAATCAACGGATTCCCTTACTGCGAAAGCGGCACGTTCTCGGAGCAACTTATTGCCGACGACGGCTGCGACAGCGTAGTCAACTTTTCCATCCTGAAAGTGCGTGCCAATGCAAGTGTTGAAAAACCCGACACCCTGACCTGCCGGAAACCGACCGTAACCTTGCGCGCCGACAGCCTGACCACCACCGGTAACTCGGTCTTTTACAAATGGGTGGACAACCTCGGCAACACGCTCAGTACCACCCAAACCCTGAATGTGACTACCGGCGGGCCGTTTTATTTTATCGTGAACAACGTAAGCGGCAATATCATCTGTTCGGATACCGCCGTCGTCACCGTGCCGGTAAACCAAACGGCGCCAAACGCCGATGCCGGACCCGACCGGGTGCTCACCTGCGACGATCCACAAATACAGTTGCAGGGCACCGGCTCCGTGGGGCCGCAGTTTACCTACCTCTGGCTTGCAAGCAACGGAGGCAATATCGTCTCCGGCTCCACCACCCTGAAGCCGACCATCAACGCCACCGGCTCCTACCGCCTGCGCGTAACCAATGAAATCAACGGCTGTACCTCGGTGAGCGTGGCCGTGGTGACGGCAGCCGTCGCCCCGCCCAACCTTAGCGCCACCGGCGGCACCATTTCCTGTGAAATAGCCACCACAACGCTCGGCTCCACCACCAATGCCGCCGGCGCGACCTTCGCCTGGAGCGGACCCAATAATTTCACGTCCAACCTTCAGGCGCCGACCGTAAATGCCGTCGGCACTTATACGGTCGTTGTAACCGACAGCATCACCGGCTGCACCAACTCCGCCACTGCCGAGGTCATTGGCGACCTGACTCCTCCCGGCGCGACAGCTACGGGAGGCACATTGACCTGTACTGTCGGAACCGTGACCCTGGGCGGTGCTTCGCCTGCAACAAACCCGGTATTTGCGTGGTCCGGGCCGAACGGATTTTCCTCCAACATACCGAACCCCGGCGTAAATGCGCCCGGCAATTACCTGCTTACCGTCACCGGTCAAAACGGCTGCACCAGCACCGCCTCTGCAACCGTCGGACTGGATGACACGCCGCCGGGCGCCTCCCTGTCCGTAGCCGCCAACCTGAATTGCAACAATGCCAATGTCAATATCACCGCCTCCAGCAATGTGCCGGCTTCGTCCCGCACACATCTTTGGACGCTGCCCAACGGCAGCGAGGTGCATACGGACAACAACCCGATCCTGCAGGCTGCTGCTCCCGGAGTTTATACAGTAGTGATCACCAACACCCAGAATGGCTGTACCAGCACGGCAACCGCATCGGTTGTTCAAAACCAGGCAGTCACAGCAAGTATCGGCAATGTGACAAATGTTAATTGCAACGGCCAACAGAACGGTAGCGCTCTCGCAAGCGGTGGCGGTGGAAACGGTGTACTTTCCTACGCCTGGAATTCGGGTGATAATACGGCGCAGGCAAGTAACCTGAATGCCGGCATTTACACCGTGACGGTGAGCGACGGCGAAGGGTGTTCGGCAACGGCTACCGTTTCGATCTCACAACCAACCCTGCTGACGGCTACTGCCTCCGGCACACCGCAAATGGCAAACGGCGCCGCCGACGGTACGGCGACGGCGACACCTACCGGCGGTACTTCCGGATACACCTACCTCTGGAGCAATCTGGAGACTACCGAAACCATAACCGGACTGCTGCCCGGCTCCTACACCGTCACGGTGACCGACGCCAACGGCTGCACCGCCGTGTCTATCGCTACTGTAAATGCCTACGACTGCAATATTGATGCATCCGTAGATGCTGCAGATGCCACCTGTTTCGACGCCAACAACGGTACGGCTACCGCGGTACCGACCAATGGCCTCGCGCCGTTCACCTACCTCTGGAGCACAAACGATACGACCGTTTCCATCAGCAACCTCGCCCCCGGTATCTATACTGTGGTGGTGACCGACGCAGCCAATTGCCCGGAAACAATTTCGTTCACCATTTCCGAACCGACGCTGCTGCGAGCCAACGCCACCTCTACGAACATGAGCGGCCCCGCCACCAACGACGGCACTGCCAACTCCAGCCCGACCGGCGGCGTCGGCCCATATACGTTTGAGTGGAGCAA
This sequence comes from Saprospiraceae bacterium, assembly GCA_016787285.1. GTDB lineage: Bacteria > Bacteroidota > Bacteroidia > Chitinophagales > Saprospiraceae > M3007. The sequence goes on from JAEUUV010000159.1 coordinate 6,424, forward strand.
CATGGAAACCACCCCGACCATCACCGGCCTCAGCGAAGGCAGTTACACCGTGACCGTCACGGATGCCAATGGCTGCACTGTCGTGCGAACGGTAGTCGTATTGCCCGGAAACTGCGGTATTACCACCAACTTCCTTTCGTCTCCCGCACGTTGCAACGGTCAGGCCAACGGCTCGGCAACTGTTGTAGTAAACGGGGGAAATGCTCCTTTCTCATATGCATGGAGTTCGGGCGGAACGGATCAGACAGAAACCGACCTTGCCGCCGGAACCTACACCGTCACCGTCACCGACGTAAATGATTGCGATGTGGTAGACGAAGTGACCATTACCCAACCTACTGCGCTTGAACTCACACTTGATAACGTGGTCAATACCGCATGCCCCGCCTTGCCGGAAGGCAGCATCACCGTACTGGCAAGCGGCGGCACCAGCCCGCTCACAGTAAACTGGAGCAATAGCCAGACCGGCCTGACTGCCGTCAACCTCGTGGCAGGCAGCTACACCGCCACACTTACCGACGGCAATGGTTGCACCGCTACGCTTCAGGCCGACGTGGCTGCTGTAGACAATGTACCGCCAGTCATCGAAGGCAATGCTTTTGTGGCTGATCTGGGCGCAGCGGGCAGTGTAACCCTCAACCCGCAAACGCTTGGTCTCATCGTAACCGACAACTGCGCCGTGGACGAAGTGACTTTCCAGCCTTCCGCCTTCGACTGTTCGCAACTCGGCCCGCATAATGTAGTTGTCACCGCCACGGATGAAGCCGGAAATGTCACAACCTCAACCATCGTTGTGACCGTGGAAGACAATCTTCAGCCGACGCTCTTGTGCCCGCCCAGTATCATTCGCTGCTTCGGCGACGACGTGGTGCAATACCCCGCCCCGGTGGCTACCGACAACTGCCTCGGCAACGGCGGCATGTTTGATCTGATTTCGGGCTTGCCGAGCGGCGCGCAATTCCCGCCCGGCGCTACCACGACGACCTACACCTACACTGATGCCGACGGAAACGTAGGCTCCTGCACGTTTGAAGTGACAATCTTGTCCGAATTGACCATCCAATTAGATACAATCCTCGACGACAAGGGCGGCCTGCAAATTGGCGCCGTACAAATCTCCGTAGGAGGTAGTCTGTCACCGTACATGTTCCAGTGGTTCCGCAACAACGTGTTGTTGCCGAACGCGACCAATGAAGATTTGGAAAATATCGGAAACGGCTCGTACACCGTACTTGTCACCGACGAAATAGGCTGCACGGCAACCGCCGGTCCGTTCGTAGTGGACAGCCTCGTGAGCACCAAAATTCCCGAATGGGGCAACGGTCTGCTCATCATGCCCAACCCGACAACCGGACAACTTTCCGTCATTTTCCCGACTCAAATGTCTGAAGATGTGTACTTCACCACATTCGACATGACCGGTCGCCTGGTGTTCCAGCAAACCGTGGAAGCCCCGCAGCAGATGGACTTTGACTTGTCCAACCTGGCCGACGGCATGTACACGATCCTCATCCGCGTAAAGGATCAGGTGCTGGCGCGGAAAATAGTGGTAAGTAAGTGATGGATGATAAACGATAATTGATGTGCGAGGGGCGATGAGTTGTAAAAACTCGTCGTCCCTCGCTCCTTTTTGCAGACTCCACATTTCGAACGGCAGCCGGACGTGCTCAACTAACACTACTCGCTCCTTTAAACCTGAGGTCAGACTACAAGGCTTGTCACGTAGAAAAACCAATTAAAAGTGTTATACTTTTGGATAAAGTGGCTCGGTAGTTTTGCCCTCGTAATTCGCTTGCAAATACCGGATAGTATACAATCAGGTTGTGAGCGAATACGTCCTGTTTTCACTCTAACCAATATTCAAGCCATGAATTTCAATTATCCTTTTAATTTTTTGGGCGACATGAGCGATTCCCAAAAACAAAACCTTGTCCGTCGTTGGGAGTTCTGGCATCGGAAAGGTCTTATCATCTTCATGGTCCTATTGACCATATTGCTCATGCTATTCTCCTTGTTTAAAGTAGGTGTCGGCATCCTCGTCCACTCCGACCCGTTTGTAGCAGCATCATGGACGAACTGGATTTCCGGTTATGACTGGCGTTTCGAGGCTTTTGTGGCACTCCTCGGAGGATTCGGGGGCGGCTTGCTCCTATGGTTTTGCCTCGAAGAGTTATACCGAAATTTCAAAAACTGAAATCCAGGCTTAAAAAAACGTTGGTTTCTTACCAGACTGTGGCCAAAGCATACCTGGGGTCGTACGTTTTATGCCTGATTTTTATGTGCTGACTGAGCGATGCACGATGAGTACTCTACGGGACTCATCGCTCATCACTTATCACTCTTTTTGTCGGTTCCAGCATTTCATTACGGACGGCCACCTGACGCAGCGTGTTTTTGGCCACTTCCAGAAACGCGTCGGACATGATGCCGCCGTTTTCATTCAGGACGGCGGGTTTGCCCGTGTCGCCGCCCTCGCGGATGCCTTGCACGAGAGGCACCTGGCCAAGTAGCACCGAATGACTGGCCAGCGCCAGTTTTTTACCGCCGCCCTGCCCGAACAGGTAGTACTTGTTGTTGGGCAATTCTTCTGGCGTAAACCACGACATGTTTTCCACCACGCCGAGGATGGGCACGTTGATCTGCGGCAACAGGAACATGTTCATGGCCTTGAGCGCGTCGGCCACGGCCACTTCCTGCGGTGTGGTCACCAGCACCACGCCGGTGACGGGTACGGTTTGCACCAGCGTCAGTTGCACATCACCGGTGCCGGGCGGCAGGTCTACTATGAGGTAATCCAGATCGTTCCAGAGCACATCGTTGAAAAACTGCTTGATGATGGCCGCCAATCGCGGGCCGCGCAGCACCACGGCCTGTTCGGCCTCGATGATGTTGCCGATACTGATGGTGGGCATGCCGTAGGCCATAAGCGGCACCATTTTCATTTGCCCGGTGATGTCCTGTACTTTGGGGCGCTGCCCCACGAGGCCCAGCATGGTGGGCAGGCTGGGGCCGTACACGTCGGCATCCATGAGGCCGACGCGAGCGCCGAGTTTTTTCAGGCCGAGGGCCAGATTCACGGCTACGGTGCTTTTGCCCACCCCACCCTTGCCCGACGCTACGGCGATGATGTTTTTGATTTGCGGCACCACGCTTGTGGACTCCTGGCTACCCGGCGTGCGGGCCATGAAGTGGACGTTTACGTGTGCCTGCGGGAAAATTTCGGCCACAGCGCCGATGCAGGCGAAGTTCAGTTCGGCCTTGCCCTGCATCTGAAGCGAGGGGATGAGGAGGCTGAAATTCACGTTGTCGCCCTCAATGACGAGGTTTTGAACCATGCCGGCATTCACAATGTCGCGGCCGGTTTGCGGGTCGCGCACCTGGCGGAGCGCAGCGAGTATTTTTTCCTGATCCATGCTAAGTATTTGTTGCTTTCGGCTTTCGGTGTGGCTGAAACAACCTGCGGGCTTTATCGTTCAGCGGGCGCGAAGGTAGAAGACAGGGCGCATCAGGGCAGCAATAAAATTTTTGACTTGATCAGGGCATTCCGGTAGCCGGACTTGCTGCCGCCCAGGACTTTGTCGTCCCGTTTCCAGGCGCCGCCAATAAATTTTATCCAGGTATTTGGCGTCTCCCTACCAAGAGCAGCACCAAGTTTTTGCCCATAAAAATCCCTTCGCTCGCCCATGATCTTTTCGTGATACCGGTATTTTTCTCCGGCATTAATCCACTCCATAGCTACAAAATAGCCGGTTTCCGGCAATCGGATTCCATACTTGCCGATATCGGCAAAGACCCACTCGTCGCCGCGAGAGGCTTGCAGGATAACGTCGTCATGCAGCAAATCTTCGGAGGGTTTTCCTGCTGCATCACAGCCGTAGATTCTGACCCTGAAGGGTGTCCGGGTCTTCTGTGTTTTTGGCACAAAAAAACTCACGCCGACGATTTGACCACTGTCTTTCTGCGGGTTTTCAAAGTAGCCGGCGACTTGCATCCAGGTGGACATGCCATATGTGGCGGGCTGCACGGGCACATCGGTTATCCCCATTTCGAGGGCTGCTTGTTTTCTTTCGGCCGTAATCACCACCTCCGGCAGTGGGATTATCTTGTGCCGGAGCAGCACAATACCTTTTTGCCGAAGGCTTGACACCGGAATCATTCCGGTGTCAAAGCCCGGGTTTTGCACGATAACCGTGTCGTTTTGGTTGCGCTCCTCAAGGATCAGTGTGAAGGCGCCGTTCATGTCGCTTAGCGAACCGAGGGCTTTGCCCGGCATTTCCAGGGTAGCATAGGGTATGGGGTCACCGGTTGAGGAGTCTTGGACGAAGCCGGTTAAAACCAGTTTCTGTCCGTATGATACTTGCACTGTAAACAGACACAGCAACAGTATTTGCCAATAATCCTGCATACTTCCCCGGCACTGATGGTTAAAAAGTACGACACTACATGAGCAGAAATTCCAAAGACGCATGGTTAAGATCAATTGATTTTGAACAGCAAAACAGGCAAAAGACAGAACGCAGGATTAGGTCATTCTGCATCTTCCGGCGTACAATCAATTTTAAACGCCACCGTCCGCATCCGCCTCGTCGCCCCCTCCCGCAACACCATTGCCTGCGCTTCCGGCATGTCGAACACCGCCGCCATGTCGCGGATTTGCGCGGCGGGTACCTGCTGTGCCCGAAGTTCGGCCAACCACGCGCTCCGGTCTTTTTTCAGAAAGGCCTCCTGCAACACCGTGTTCAGCGCCGCGCGGTGCTGAACACGGGCGCGGTTGTTTTCAAAATCGGGGTTGTCGGGCAAATGTGCCAACCCGAGGCAGCCACACAGTTGCCGAAACTGCCGCTCGGTGCCCACCGCCAACAGAATTTGCCGCCCGTCGGCGCAAGCGAAAATATCGCCGTAGGGAGCGATGTTCGGGTGCCGAGTGCCCATGCGCTGCGGAATATGGCCGGCCATGAGCCAGTTGGTCGCCTGATTGGCCAGCGAGGCCAACGCGCTTTCGAGCAAAGAAACGGACACGCATGCCCCTTGTCCCGTCCGTTCGCGACGAAGCAGCGCGAGCAGGATCGCCTCCTTGAGTTGGTGCGCGGCGATCAGGTCAATCAGTGCCACAGGCATTTTCACGGGCGGGCCGTCGGGTTCACCGCACATGAACAGGAAGCCCGCCTCGGCTTGTAGTACCACATCGAAGGCCGGACTTTCATCCTCGGGATCGGCCCAGGCGCACACCTGCGCATGAATCAGGCGCGGATTCCGGGTGTGCAACGCAGCAGCGTCCACGCCCATACGGCGCGCGGCGGAGGGTTTGAAATTGGAAACGACCACGTCGGCGCGGTCGCACAGATCGAGCGCCTGCTGCAAATCGGCGGGTTTGGTCAGGTCGAGCAACAGGTGCGTTTTGCCCCAGTTGACGCTACAGAAATAGGCGGAACGGTCGGATTCTGGATTTTCCGAAGGCAGTTTCCAGCCACGCGTTACGTCGCCGCCGGTAGTTTTGTTTTCAATCTTGACCACCTCGGCGCCGAGTTCGGCGAAAAACATACCCACCGCCGGACCGGCCAGCACGGAAGCAAATTCGACTACCCGCAGGCCGCTGAAAAACGTGTCGGTCATGGGTCAGTTCGGGTTTGCATTCCAGGGTTCCTGATACATCTCGTCGTCATCGTCCATAGTACCTACCGGCAAGGCCGATACCCGGGAACTGTGTTCGATTTTGCCGGTAGCGAGGTTGCTCACGCTGAACACGCCCTTGTGCACGGTGGTCAGGTACACGAATGTGATGAGCCGGCCTTCCACCACGCAGGTGCCGTGGATCATGTGAAACGACTTGACCTTGAACATCACCGGATTCACCAGGGCCACGGCTTCTTTTTGAAACAAATGCTTGGCCAGTTCGCCCATCATTTTGATGATGATGGGCAGGCTGGTTTTCCGGCTCATTTCCATGAACGCCGACTCGGTGCCGAAATGGTCGAGGAAATAATTGGTGGCATCGTCCCAGCTGTCGGGATGCAGGATGATCTCCTCCAATGTCGCTAACTTTGCTTGCGTCATGGCAATGCTTTTTTTATGAAACTCTTCAGCACCGAACAAATCCGCGCTTGGGACGCGTACACAATTGAACACGAACCTGTTGCTTCCGTGGATCTGATGAACCGGGCAGCCGGGGCATTTGCAGACTGGCTGGCCCGGCTGTACCCCGATACCGAACGACCGGTGTGGATTGTTGCCGGCACCGGCAACAATGGCGGCGACGGTGTGGCCGTAGCCCGGCTGCTGCACCGGCAATTTTACGAAGCAAAGGTATTCGTTTGCGATTTCGGCGGTACACACAGCGCCGATTTTGATGCCCAGGTGGCGGCCCTGCCCCCGCACGACGCCGTGGTGCTGCACACGCTGGCGTCGCCGAACCAGTTTCCGACCGTTTCGGCAAATGTCCTGATCGTGGATGCGCTTTTCGGTTCCGGGCTGACGCGCCCGCTGCAGGGCGCCTGGGCCGAACTGGTGGCGCAAATCAACGCGCTACCAAACGAAATCGTAGCCATTGACCTGCCGAGCGGACTGTCTGCCGACCAGCATACGCCCGGGCTAAGCGTCCACGCCGCCCGTACGTTCAGTTTTGAAACGCCCAAACGCGCCTTCTTTTTCCCGGAAAATGCCGAACGCGTAGGCGAATGGGCGTTCTGCAGCATCGGCCTGCATCCAAAATACGCGGAGAAAACGGAGACAAATTTTCACATTGTCACGCGCGCCGACGCACAGGCACTGCTGCGGCCACGGTCGCAGTTTTCGCACAAAGGAACTTACGGCCACGCGCTGCTTGTCAACGGACGCTTCGGCAGCATGGGCGCCGCAGTGCTGGCGGCAGGGGCCTGCATGCGTGCCGGCGTCGGACTGCTCACCGTCCACACGCCCTTCTGCGGGCTGGATATTTTGCAAACCCGCGTACCCGAAGCGATGTGCAGTGCAGACAGCAGCGATACACACTGGACAGAATTGCCCGACCTGAGCCGCTACTCGGCTATCGGTGTCGGCTGCGGCATCGGGCTGGATCCGCAAACCGCGCAGGCGCTCAAACGACTGTTGCAAACCGCCCGCGTGCCATTGGTGCTGGATGCCGACGCGCTCAACGTCCTGGCCCGGCACCCGAACTGGTTTTCCTTTCTGCCTGAAAACACCGTGTTGACGCCGCATCCAAAGGAGTTTGAACGGCTGTTTGGCCCCAGTGCAAACGATTTTGAACGCAATGCGCTTCAGCGGGCCAAAGCGCAGGAGCACCGGATTTTTATCGTCCTGAAAGGCGCCTTCACGGCCATCGGCTGTCCCGATGGTACCTGTTGGTTCAACACGACCGGCAATCCCGGCATGGCTACCGGTGGCAGCGGCGACGTGCTTACCGGGCTGCTCACAGGATTGCTGGCACAGGGTTATTCCCCTCAGGACGCCTGCCTGCTCGGCGTGTACCTGCACGGGCTGGCCGGCGATCTGGCCGCTGCGGAGAAAAGTCAGCCGGGGATGATAGCGGGAGATTTGGTGGATTTTTTGGGCAAGGCGTGGTTGCAACTTATTCGTCCTTGAAGTGCCTTACTTTTGCTCCAACCTTCCAACCAGAAACCTTCCAACCAGAAACCTTTTTCAAACATGCAACTCCACCTCAGCACGCATTTTGATAACCTCGTGCACTCCCCTCCCGACACCATCCGGGCGGGCATACTTTATGCCGGGCCGAAAAAACTGCTCCTCTGGATAGAAGCACAACTCGGGCTGGGAGGCTGTCCGGAAAACACGGATTACCTGCGCATTGAACTGTACCGGCAGGCTTTGCTGCAAGTGCTCGAGACCGCCGCCGAACCGCCGTTTTTTGCCGCCTCGTTTGAGGCCGACCGCTTTGCCACCGCCGAGGCCCTGCTGGGTTGGCGCGACGAACTGCTGCTGGCCGGCTGGGATTTTGCGCCGGCAACGGATTGCCCGGCCCGACTCGCCGATCTGGCCCGCGTGGAGGATGTTTTCCGAAAAAAAATAACCGACCCCGAACTCGGCGCCGCAGCCACCGGCTGGGCCGACCGCTATGCACGCGTACTCGAATGGCTCGCGCAGCGGCCGGTGCCGGCAGTCGAAATTATCCTGCACGAGCCGGAAACCCATCTGCCGCCGGTGGTTCGGCGGGCGCTGGCGCACTTTCGATCCAGCGGTGTGCCGATCCGGCAATTACTTCTGGAACCTGCCGCTCCCGACCCGAACTCCGACCTGGCCTGGTTGCAAGGACGCCTGGCAGGCCGTTTTTACGGCAAAAAAATCGCCGCCGCAGATGGCTCCCTGCTGATGTTGAAAGCCCGACGCGACAGCGATGCCGCGGTGTTTCTGGCGCAGTTTCTGTTGAAAAACCCCGACTGGAAACCCGTTTTTCTGATTCCCGAACTCAACCGCGTACTGGAGCAGGCGCTTCAACAGGAAGGTTTTCCGGCTATGGGCGTGTTGTCGGCTTCGCTGGCGCGCCCGGCGTTGCAGGTGCTGAAACTCGCGCCGGCATTCCTTTGGGAACCGGTGGATGTGTTTAAAATCATGGAGTTTGTGACCCTTCCGCTCAAGCCGCTGGACGACGGGTTGGCGCTCGAAATTGCCCGCGTCATGGCCGAAAAACCTGGACTTTTCAGCGACACCTGGTTTGCCTCGGTTCTGGGCTATCTCGACCAACTGCAAGTACCCGACGCTGTGCGGGAGCAATACGAATTTTGGTTCAGTCGCCGCCGCTACCGGGCCGATGCCCCTGCGCCCAAGCGCGACGCCCTTGATCTGTACGCCTACCTGCACCGCTGGGCGCTGGAGCGCTACAAGGAAAAGGAAAACGCCACGCTGCTGGTACTGGCTGAGCAGGCGCGTCGTATCCGGGATTTGCTGGACACCCTGCCCGAACAGCGCATCGGGTTTCTGGAACTGGAGCGCATCGTGCGCACGATCTACGAGCCGGCGCCCGTACAACTGACTGTTGCCGAAACCGGCCATTTCCCTTTTGTCCACCAGCCCGGCGCATTTGCCGCTCCGGCGGACACGCTCGTGTGGTGGAACTGCCTGTACGACGGCGCCGCACCTGCGCCCGACCGCTGGAAACGGGCCGAGCGCACTTGGCTGGCAGCCCGCAATGCCGAACCGGACACGCCCGAGACGGAAGGACGCCGGAAATTGGCGCTCGAACAGATACCCGTGCTGCAAGCCGGCCGACGCCTCCTGCTGGTGGTACCCGGGCAAGCCGACGGCGCCGAAGCGTTGCCGCATCTGTTGCTGAGCGATATCGAAACGTACTTTGAAAACCCGAAAGACCTGGTATTCGACCTCAATAACCCGCAGCGCCGGGTGGCGCTTGAGAGCCTGTTTGCCCTGCCCGGGCATATTTTGCTGGACACCCGGCCCGGCGCCCCACTCCGCCCGCACCTGCAAATTCCGAACCCGGAGCGTTATGCCGACAGCGAATACGAAACGCCGACCAATCTGGAACACCTGTTTTACTACCCGCACCGCTGGTTTTTTCGGCAAAAACTGCGTTTGTTCCCTGCCGGCCTGCTCGGAGTTTCGCGGGATCAAACGCTGTTGGGGAGTTTGGCGCACCGTTTTTTTGAGTTTTTATTGCTGGAAAATGAATGCCTATCGTGGGACAAATTTGCCGTACACGACTGGATCAACAAAAAAGCCGAGAGCCTGCTCGAACGCGAAGGCGCCACGCTCCTGCTGTACGGGCGCGAGCCCGAGCGCAACCAGTTTCTCAACCGGGTAAAAACAGCCGCCTGGAGCCTGCTGACGCTTATTCGCGCAAATGGCTGGCGTATACACGATACCGAAATGGTGCTGGAGGGTAGTTTTGGCGGTTGGCCGGTTCGGGGCAAAGCCGACCTGGTGCTGCAACGCGATCCCGGCGAATGGGCCATCGTGGACCTGAAGTGGAGCGGCGCCCGCCGCCGCAAGGAAATGATTCGGAACGGCGAAGACCTGCAACTCGTGCTCTACGCCAAATTCCTGCCTCCGCCCGAAACCTGGGCGCATACGGCCTATTTCATCCTCGAAGACGGGAAAATGATTGCGCGCAACAAGCAGGCTTTCCGCGACGCCATCGCGGACGAGGGGCCTTGGGAAACTCACACTGAGGCTTGCGACGCCATTTTTGCCCGCATGGAGCGTACGTTTGCGTGGCGACTGGCACAGTTGCGCAAGGGCTTGCTCGAACTGCGCAACGCCCACACGGCACCTGAATTGGACGCGCTATATTCCGAGGAACTGCTCGACCTTTTGGAAATGAAAAACGAAGATGCCCGATGGGATGACTACCGGACGCTGGTAGCGGTGTAAAAACGGTATATTGACCTGATGAATCCGAGTTTCCTTTCACAACTTATTCATGCACCTACTCAAGGTACAACCCAAACATGACATACACCCGGTTCCGCTTTCCCCTGCTTCTATTCGCCCTCCTACCTGCCTTGGCTTCCCACCAGAATACTTCTGCTTACAGCGCGACTAGCACACCCGAAAATGCGGAGGCCAAAACCCATCCAGTTGGAGAAAAAAAGCGAACGAATTGGGTTTGTACGACATGAACGGCAATGTGCGGGAGTGGTGTTCGGATCGGTATGACCCAACCTACCCGATTACCGCGCAAATGAATCCAACAGGGCCAACTGTGGGCTTCGACCGCGTGTATCGCGGCGGCTCGTGGCCCGCCAGCGCGGCGAGTTGCCGCGTCGCGCACCGCGACTACTATTCGCCGGACGCCCGATTCACCACTCTTGGCTTTCGCCTCGCCCGCTCCAGATAGTCCGGTTAGTTGCTTTTGGGCCAGCGTTCTTGTGAGCAGACGGGGGATTCAGGAGCCTGCATACAGGACAAGTCGGATAGTTTTCACTTTGCTCTCGGCAATATCAAAACACTCCGCAACCTGCTGGTCTGTCCAGTCCGGGTTCTTTTTCAGAAAAGCAATGAGCAGGTTTTCGATACCCTTTTCGATACCCTTTTCGATACCCTTTTCGATACCTTCCTCAAAAATTTCATCATATGCGGACTTCGCCTTTTGCGCGTATTCCTGCGGCAGTGCTTCTACGATTTCCATAATTTCATGTTTGTTGAAGGGTGAGACAATCTGCAGATACAGTAAGGTAGCCTGAAACAGGCCTAACAGCACTTCCTCCGGCACGTTTTCGCGGACAAAAATAAGCACTTCACGGAAATACCGGCGGATGTATTCCGCCTCCCGCGCGTGCTTAAACGCGAGGAAAATATTGCGCAACAGTACTGCGTCCTGCATACTGCAGATTTCTTCGTCGGACATGGCCTGCACATCTACCTTCACGAAGTCAAAATGCGGAACGTAGCCGGCCAATGCCGCAGGTACCGCGCCGTACTGCTCCCGAAGCGGCCCAAGGCTCCAAAGTTCTTTGCCGTGATAAAACAGAATCGGGATGGTCAGCGTGAACAGACTTCGTTGCTGGACGATATCCTCGTCTTGCACGCCGCGCAGGTAATTGCCCAACTGGACATAAATCCGGCGCCCCGTGCTGCCGCTTTTGTGCTCCAGCAGTAGACAAATTCGGACAGGATCGGCGTCCGTTGTTTCGCAGGTATAGACGAGGTCGGAGAAAAACTCGCGCAGTTCTGCCGAAAGAAAACTCTCCGACGAAAGCTGAAGCGTGTCCAGATTCAGTGCTGCCACCTGTTCGGGCAGCAGGAATTTTCGCATCAATTCCAAGGCTACCGGCAGTACCTTGAACACTTGCTCAAAGTACGTATCGTGGGGGCGGCGGCGAAAAAGGTCGTTGGGTGTGTGCATGCCTGTGGGTTGTTTGTAGCACAAACATATCCCGCGCATTTGCCCCGCCCGCCGCTACCGAACCGAATGAAACAGATTTTTTAAAATTGAATGTGAGCAAAAAAGTGACCCGACGGGTTTTGTCCGCACTACGACCTTTGCGGTTGAAGTAACCGGTTTTGCCGGCCAACACGCATAGCGGCGGATTTTTGCAGCCGTAAAAACTTTTTTTCACACTCCTTGCTATTTCCGCCCTTGAGTTTCTACCTTTGCGGGCGTTTTTTTAAAAAGGTAATAAAAAGTATCGAAATACAATGGAAATCATCGCCATTCAAGGTCAATCGAAGGAAAATTCCGGCAAACAGGCCGCCAAAAGCATCCGCCGCTCGGGCATGGTGCCGGCCGTGATGTATAAAAGCGGAGGCGGTGATGCCGTGTCGTTCAGCGTAGCCCCCGAAGCATTCCGCCACTTGGTATACACATCCAAGTTCAAACTGGCGGAAATCGAGCTCGCTGGCAAGAAGCACAAGTGCATCGTGAAGGACATTCAGTTCCACCCGGTCAGCGAAGCGGTAATGCACATTGATTTTTTGGAACTCGTTCCGGGGGTGCCGTTCAAAGCCGCTGTGCCGCTCCGTTTTGCGGGCCAGGCTCCCGGTGTAAAAGCCGGCGGCAAATTCATCACGACCATGCGCAAAATCAACATCCTGACCACCCCGGAAAACGTGGTGGACGAAGTGGTGGCCGATATATCGACCATGGATTTGGGTGACACCATCCGTATCCGCGACATCAAATTGCAGCAGGGCGTCATGATCACCAACAGCGGTGCCATCCCGATTGCCAATATCGAAATCCCGCGTGCACTCCGCGGCGGCAAATAGGCACAGACATCTCTTGTGCTGTGCCTTCCCAAAAAGATGAGCTACCCTGAATTTCGGGGTGGCTCATCTTTTTTACCTTTACCCGTGTATGGTTTTAGTAATCTACGTTTGCCCAAACTTCACCGCCAATGCCGTCAAATTTATTGACGTGCTGAGCGGCCTTGCCGGCGTGCGTTTTGCGCTGGTTTCCCAGGAGCCGACTGTGTTTTTGCCGCCGGATATCCAAACCAGGATCGCCGGTTTCCGGCAGGTGCCGGATGTGTTCGACGCCGACCTCATCACAGCCGCAGCCACATCGCTGCGGGATGAACTGGGCGCTCCTGTCCACCGACTGATCGGCGCTGTGGAAGCCCTGCAAGTGCCCTTGTCCACAACACGCGTGCGGCTCGGCATTGCAGGCATGAACGTGGAAACGGCGTTGAATTTCCGCGACAAGCAGCGCATGAAAGACCTTTTCCGGCAAGCCGGGCTACCCTGTGCCCGCTCGCGCGAGGTGCACGGGCGGGACGAGGCGGCGGCATTTGCTGCCGAATGCGGATTTCCGGTTGTGGTAAAACCGCCTGCCGGAGCCGGGTCTTTGTCCACGTTTAAGGTCGGTACTCCCGGTGAATTAGACGCAGCGCTGGCGGCCATGCCCGGGGTATCAGCCTTGCTGGAGGAATTTGTCGTGGGCACCGAGCACTCGTTCGACACGTTTTCGCTCAACGGCCAACCAGTGTACCATTCCTTGTCAAACTATTACCCTAACCCGCTGGAAGTTATGCGCGAGCCGTGGATCCAGTGGCAGGTGGTGGTGCCCCGCGAGGTGGAGTTGCCGCAATACGACGACATCCGGCAGGCCGCCTTCCGCACCCTGCAAACGCTGGGTATGGGTACCGGAATCAGTCATCTGGAATGGTTCCGCCGACCCGACGGCAGTCTGGCCATCTCGGAAGTGGCGGCCCGACCGCCCGGGGCGCAGTTTATGACCCTGATGGGGCGCGCCGGCGAGTTTGACGCCATCGGCGCCTGGGCACGGTTGGTGATTTTCGGAACATTCGAACAGCCACGTCGCCAGTATGCCGTCGGCAGCGCGTATTTGCGGGGGCAGGGGCACGGGCGCGTACGGGCCGTGCACGGGCTGGATGTGGTGCAGCGCGAAGTCGGTCACCTCATCACCGATTTCAAAATTCCGCATATTGGTCAGGAAGCCGCCGGAAACTACGAGGGCGAAGGCTATATCATCCTGCGCCACCCCGAGACGGAGGTGGTGCGGCAGGCGCTAAGTCGGGTGGTATCGGTGGTGCGGGTGGAGTTGGGGTAAAATTTTCACCGCAGAGACACTCTAAGCGTGGAGTCATGTTCTCTGCGGTGAAAAAAAATGGCGGTTCACACCAAAATCCCGCTCATCACTTTTTTCACGGTAGCGCCAATTTGCGCCGGAGATTGTACGACGTGGATGCCGTTTTCGGCCATAATGCGCATCTTGGCTTCGGCGGTATCATCGGCGCTGCCGACGATTGCTCCGGCGTGTCCCATTTTGCGTCCTTTGGGCGCCGTTTGTCCGGCAATAAATCCGATGACAGGTTTGCGGTTGCCGGTTTGGCGGATCCAGCGCGCGGCTTCTGCCTCCAGCGAGCCACCGATTTCGCCGATCATCACGATGCCTTCCGTTTCCGGATCGTTCATAAACAGTTCGATTGCTTCGCGGGTTGTAGTGCCGATGATTGGATCGCCGCCGATACCGATGGCGGTGGTGATGCCGAGGCCGGCTTTGGCCACCTGATCGGCAGCCTCGTAGGTCAGGGTACCGGACTTGGACACGAGGCCGATGGGGCCGCGCTTGAATACAAAGCCGGGCATGATACCCACCTTTGCTTCGTCGGGCGTGATAATTCCCGGGCAATTGGGGCCGATGAGCCGACAATCCTTGCGGTCAATATACGCTTTAGCGCGCACCATATCCTGCACCGGAATACCCTCTGTAATGGCTACAATAACTTTGACGCCGGACTGAGCGGCTTCGATGATGGCATCGGCAGCAAACGCAGGCGGCACAAAAATGATGGACGTATCGGCGTCCGTTGACCGCACGGCGTGTTCCACCGTGTTGAAAACCGGACGGTCGAGGTGCGACTGGCCGCCTTTGCCCGGTGTAACGCCGCCTACTACATTAGTGCCGTAGGCGATCATTTGTTCAGCGTGGAACGTGCCTTCTTTCCCGGTGAAACCTTGTACGATAATGCGCGAGTGCTTATTGACTAAAACAGACATGATTCGATTGATTCGATTTATTTATCTTCCTGAATGATGTAGACGTCTTCGTTGGGGCGTTTCATGTAGTAGTGCTCGCGGGCGAATTTTTCCTTGGTCAATTCAAAATCCGTGGCTTCTTCCCGCGCTTCGATAATTTTTTGCTGGTAATAAGCCTTGTCGTCTTCCAGCCGTTGCTGCGCGCGATGTAAGCGCCACTGCGTCCACAGGCTGTGCTTGTCCAGGAAAATGAGCAAGAAAAAAAACACCAGCAAGGTCAGGTAATACCGGTTTTGCAACGGCGCCGGCAATCGTTGCCAGAGTGCTTGCCAAGGATTTGACGGAAGTGCCATAGCAGAGGACGGTGGGCGGTGAACAAAAAAACCGGCACAAAACTATGGAAAAGTTTTGGTCAAAGTGGGCGCCGAACCGTTTTGGTCGTACCAGGCGAACTTATGGTTTCCGCTCGATTCCTTCGATAGCCGCACAAAGTCGGGCTAAAATTTCCTCAATGGAGCCGAGACCGTTCACGCTGTGGCTTTTGCCTTGCTGTGCATAGTAATCGAACACCGGTGTCGTTTCGGTCTTGTATACGTTGATTCGGTTGCGAATGATATTTTCATCCGAGTCGTCGGTGCGGCCGGAAGTGGCGCCGCGCAATTTTATGCGTTCGACAATAGCCTCGTCGGGCACCTGCAGGGCGATAAGTGCGTGAATAACCGTACCCTCTTCAGCCATCAGGTGATCCAATGCTTCGGCTTGCGGAATCGTACGCGGGAAGCCGTCGAAAATGAAGCCGTTCGCATCGGAATGCGCTTCCACTTTGTTTCGTAACATACCGATCGTGACGGCATCCGGCACAAGTTCCCCTTTGGAAATATAGGATTTGGCCTGCAAGCCCAGGGGAGTGTTATTACCCATTTCGTATCGAAACAGGTCGCCGGTGCTAATGTGTACCAGGTTATAGCGTTCGACTAAATGCGCCGCCTGCGTGCCTTTTCCGGAGCCGGGCGGGCCAAAAAGTATAAGGTTGATCATAAAAAACAGGTGAAACCAGAAGAGCCGGCAAAAATAGAAATTAAAATCAAAAATCTGTGAACCGGTATCGTTTGCCAAATGTCTGAATCCAGTCAAATAAACGCCACACGTCATCCGGGCGGAAAAGTTCGGTGCCGGGATTCATGGTGGCCGCTGTGCCACAAGCCACCCCAACCTGTGCCATTTCCAGGGGTGGTTTGTTTTGCCCCAAGGCCCACACCATGCCGGCTACCATACTATCACCTGCGCCGACAGTGCTCCGCTTTTCCACAATAGGCGCTGCTACGTGCACGAATCCGTCGCGGGTAGCTAGCAGTGCTCCATGTGGCCCCAACGACACCACGACTACCTCACACGTCCCGCGGTGGATTATCTCCATGGCTGCATCGTCCACCTGATTCATTTCCAGTTTTTCGACGCCGACCAATGCGCTGAGTTCTCCGAGATTGGGCTTTAACAGGTACAATCCCTCATGCGCGGCAGCCTGCAAGGCAGCACCGGATGTATCCAGTACCAACCGGGCGCCGATCTGTTTGGCCAACGCAGCCACTTTGGCGTAGTACGTTTCCGGCAATCCGGGTGGCAGGCTCCCGCTGGCAACGAGGATATCGGGGCGCAGGCGACGCACGGCCTCAAGGCATGTTTCCGCTTCCTGATGCCCAAGCGACTGGCCCGGCATAGTAAACCGGTACTGGAACCCGGTTCCGGTTTCAAGCACGGAAAAGTTTTCGCGAGTTTCCCCGGGTACTTCAACCGCCTCTACGACCACGCCGGAATGCATTAATAATTCCACTAAAAGGCGCCCATTGGAGCCGCCGACAGGGAAAACAGCCGTACTCGCCAAACCAAGGCGCTGAATCCCTTTGGACACATTGATCCCACCGCCGCCTGCATCAAGCCTGGGCGTTGAGCAGCGCAATTTGTGTTCAGGAGCAATATGCTCGACCGTGGTACTCTTGTCTAAAGCCGGGCTTAAGGTGAGGGTAACGATTTTCACGATTTATGCTTGTTTTGGGGCAAGATACGGGCGCTCAATGATACGCATACACATGTAGCGGCATCTTGCCTGCCATTTTTACCTTTGTGCATCAAAGAAGGGTTTCATTTCCCGAAAACGCATGTAGCATGACCGATTTTTTCCATCAAAAACGCATCTGGGTGACCGGCGCCTCGTCGGGCATCGGCGAGGCGCTCGCCTACAGTTTTGCCGAACATGGCGCACATCTGATTCTTTCGGCCAGAAATGCACATGAACTGCAGCGTGTGGCTGAAACGGCCAAAAGCAAGGGTGCCGGAAATGTGTGGGTACAACCGCTCGATCTGGCCCGGCACGACGAGATTCCCGGGACCGTAGCAGCTGTGCTGAAGCAAGTGGGCAAAGTGGATATTTTGGTCAACTGTGGCGGCATCTCGCAACGCAGCCTGGCTTTGGATACCACGCTTGAAGTAGACAAACATCTCATGTCGGTGAATTTTTTCGGAACAGTTGCACTCACGAAAGCCCTTTTGCCCAGTATGCTGACCCACCAACTGGGCCACATCGTGACGGTAACGAGTCTTACGGGTAAGTTTGGCTCCCCAATGCGCTCCACGTATGCCGCCAGCAAACACGCCCTGCACGGTTTTTTTGACAGCCTCCGGGCCGAATTAGCACACACACCGCTCCGTTTTACGCTGGCTTGCCCGGGATTTGTCCGCACGAATGTGAGCATTAATGCCCTGACCGGCGCTGGCCGGCCTCAAGGCACTATGGACGACGCCACCGAAAACGGTCTTGCACCGGAAGTGGCTGCCCGCCACATCCTGCGTGCCATTGAACGCGGAAAAGAGGAGGTTTGGATCGGTGGTAAAGAAGTACTTGGCGTTTATCTGAAACGGTTTTTTCCCGCCTATTTTTCCAAAGTACTTGCAAAAGCAAAGGTGACCTGATCTACACCCGGGTGGTGGCCAGTAGCCGTTTGACGCTGTACCGCCCGCTTCCTTTCCCAAGAAGCATCAGCAGGCCACCGATAATGGCCATGTCTTTCATAAACAGAATTTTCTGCAGGCGAATTTGATCTTCGGGATACGACCAGAAATCGTGCACGATGAACGTTACCGGTATCCAGTACATCAGGAGCAGAATCGCACCAAGAGAAGACCTGTAGCCAAGTAACACCATTGTCCCACCCAGGAGCAGAAAAAGAATAGCACCATACAGCAACATATCCTGATTCCAGGTAAGCCCGTGGTGGGTCATGGAGTCTTTGGTTTTGTCGAAGTACAACGCAGAATCTATGGCCTCGAAAAAGAAAATGGCCGACAACAAAATCCGCCCAATCAAGTCGGTTATGTCTCGCATGAATGTATTTTGAAGATGTGCCGGCGAAGGTAGTACGAAGTATGAATTACGAAGTATGAATTACGAAGTATGAATTACGAAGTATGAATTACGAATAACGATGCCACACACTCAGTTCGTAATTCGTACTTCATAAATAAAAAAAGCCCCCCTCCATCTTACGGAGAGAGGCCATCCCAAAAACCGATTTTAAAGTATGCTAAAATCGCTTTCCAGTATCGTGCGGCTGGCTCGTGTGCCGCGTCATGTTTTCAGATTTGAGGGTTTCGGGTTAGAAAGTTTCTGGTTGTGAAACCAGAAACCCTCTAACCTTTCAACCCGAAACCTTATTTCGTCTGAATCATCTTGCGCGTAGCGCTTTCTTTCGCCGTTTCGAGCGTGTAGTACAACACACCC
Source organism: Saprospiraceae bacterium (assembly GCA_016787285.1). Lineage (GTDB taxonomy): Bacteria > Bacteroidota > Bacteroidia > Chitinophagales > Saprospiraceae > M3007. Next base: position 25,106 of record JAEUUV010000159.1, read on the forward strand.
GTAGCATTCAGCACCGAACGGTCTACCGTTACAGCGTTGTAGCCTTTGGCAAAGTCGCCTTTCTGCGTGAACAGCATGCGGCCCGTCTCGTCGAAGATCGTCAGCGTAGCCGTCGTTGCTTCAGGCAGGTGGAAACCGATCTGCGTTTTGTTCACAAACGGGTTCGGTGTGTTCTGGTACAACTCGAAGCCAAGGCCCGTGATCGTCTGACCGTTGGCGCCGTTGAAGCGGAAACCAACCTGCAGGCGCTCAGCACCGGCGTTGTAGGCTTCTGCCTTCGTGATGCGACCCGATACGCCCAGCATGCGGCTCAGTTCGCCGGATGCGGTAGCGCGGAACGTCATGGAGAACTCAGCCTGAACGTCGCCGTCCCAGCTCGTCGTCACTGCTTTCTCGGAAGCAAATACACCGAAGTTACCGATGCTCATGTTAGCGCCCGGTTTCACGTCTACCAACTCCAGACCGGCGTGGTTGAGCGTGAACTGGTAGCCTTGTACTTTCTCGGCGGCTTTGAACGTCACCGTGAACGTCTCGCCGGCTTTCACCGTGCGATCCTGTACGTCGAACAACAGCGTGCCGGCGGTGCGGTCTTCCGTGCTCACGAGGCTGCTCGTAACGGCGTTGCCGTTTACGTCACCCACTTTCATGGCGTAGAAGTTTTCTGCCATCTGATCTGCCGTCAGGTTCGCGATCTGCTTCGTCTCGGGGAAGATCGTCTGGAACGGGTTCGTCGTGTTCGGGAACACGAAGCCTTTGTCCACAAAACGCCAGGACGTGTTGTTGGGCAGTTCCGTGTAGATACCGAGGATCAACTTACGCAGTTCCACGATGTCGAAGGTCGTGATCGAGCGGCTGTTGTTAGCGTCAGCCGAGATCATTTTGTACGGGCTGCTCAGGGGCTCGAGACCCAGGATGTGCTTGTTGATGAGTACCAGGTCAAACGTCGAAACGCCGTTGAGCGGATCGTTGTCTTTCATCGGAGTCACCGTGTAGTTACCGTTCAGCGGAACCACGTTCAGCAGTTCGAATACACCGTCGGCATTCGTTACGTCCGTCATGTTGCCTACCGACACCGAAGCGTCTTCCAGACCGTTGCCGGCTTCTGTTTTCAGCGCACCGGATACGGAAGCATGCGTCGTGTTGCAGTTACCCATATTGTCCTGAACGTCCACAAACGTCACGCAGAAGTCGGCATTGCCGGCCAGGTCACGCGACCAGATTTCCACGTTCTGCTTGCCCAGTTCAGCGCAAGTGAAGGTCACCGATTTCTGCGGCGTGTTGTCCGGGTTGAGCGGGAAGCCCGTGCCCTGGCCGGCCTTGCGGATAGCCGTCACCAGACGGTTGGAAGGCGTGCAGTTGTCGTCGGTGTGGAGCAGGAAGTCGGCATCCGTCAGGGCGATCATCTTGGTCGGCATGATGTTCACGCTCAGACCGTTGATGCACACCACCGTCGGTTTTTTGCAATCTTTCACTTCGAAGATGTATTCGCAGGTCTGCTCGTTGCCGCAGCCGTCTTCTACGAACCACTTGATTTTGTGTACACCGTAGGGCAGTTCAGGCACCACGTAGGTGGTCTGCGACTGCTGGGTGTTCCAGCGTACGGAAGCGGTTTTGTTGTCGCCGCTGACCGTCGTTTGCAGAGCAAAGCCATATTTCTGGTTGGCCGGTACTGCGCGACCGTCGAACTGACGGATCGTGCCTGCACCACCGCCGGCGTTGCCGAACGGTACAGCGTTCCAGCCCAGACCGGCGATGCCGGTTTGCGTGCTGTTGATGATCGTTTCCATCGTACCGTCGCCGTCCAGATCAAGGAACAGCAGGTAGCGGAAGGACACATTCGACTTGGAGCAGAGGTCCGTAGCCGTGATCGAAAGATCGGTCGGAGCTTCGCACAGGTCGTGGCTCTGGGTGGTGTTATCCCACCAGTACATGGCATTCCAGAAGTTGGCGTCGTTCGGCGTGATATCGCACACTTCGACCGGGCTGGCCGGGCAGCTGGCGATTACAGGCTTCTGCGTGTCAATCACTTTAATGATCTGCTTGTAGCGGTAGCAGTTGGCGTTGGCATTCCAGAACGTCGAGTAGTTGGTCGGCGTTGCACCCGGAGAGATAGCCACCACCGTCGGGTTCCACGGAGCCGGTGTGCCGGCGGCCGACACGGTCGGGCCGGGCAGGTTCGACGGGTGGTTGGTGATTGCGTTCGGGTTCGGGTTCGGAATGTCGATGCAACCGGCGTTCGGGTTGTACGTGCACCAGTTGTTCACCGTCCACGTGCGCTCGATTTTGAAGCAAGCATCCGGTACTACCGTGAAGACATCATCGTGGAAGGAAACAGCCAGCAATTCGCAGTCTTTACCGAAGAAGGCCGGTTCGCCGTAGTTGCCCGTACCGTCGCAAGCCGTCACGATCACATCGTTCGGGAAGCGCACGAAGTAGTTCTGGTTGTAGGTCGAGATCACACGCTGCGTGCAGGAGCTCGAGTTGCCGTGGCAGTC
>JAEUUV010000314.1 GCA_016787285.1 Saprospiraceae bacterium
AGCGCACCAGGCGCCGTGGCGGTGGGCGCGTTCGGCCAGCGCGGCAATGTCCACGCAGGCGAGCGTGGGATTGGCCGGGGATTCGCAGTACACCAGCCGGATGGCGGGATTCTTTGCGAACAGGTCGTCCACCTGCTCCAGATCGTGCAGGTCGGTGAATATCGTTTCCACGCCAAGCGGCTGCAGGATTCCACTGAGCAGTTCCGTGGTGCCGCCGTACAAATTCCCCTGGCTCAGCACCTTGTCGCCGGTTTTCAGCAACCCAAGCAGCAGGGTGGAAATGGCCGACATACCGGAAGAGGTCATCACCGCCTCCGCCTGCACATCCAGCCCGAAGGCTTCGAGGTCGGCGATTTTCCGGGCCACGGTGTCCACCGTTGGATTGGCGTAGCGGCTGTAGGTGTGCCCGCTTTCCGGGTTTTTAAAAATGGCGATACCCTGATCAATGTTTTCAAACGAAAACGACGAGGTGGCGTAGATCGGCAGAATGTGTGGCGCGGTGGTGCGATTTTCTTCGCGCTCTTTTACAACAAAGGAGTCTGGACGCATGGTGAAAAGGTTGGATGGTTTCGGGTTTCGAGGTTTCTGGTTGGAAGGTTGTGACAACCAGAAACCCTCCAACCAGAAACCCTCTAACCTTCAGTCAATTACATAAAAATACTCGCACACTTTGTGCAGCAGCATACCGGGCCTGGCTTTGGAGGACAGGTACAGCGACACCCGGGCGCCGACTTCGTAGGGAGCATCCTCGAGGATGGCGTCGGGTTTGTTGTCGCCGTCGAGGTCGCCGTACCAGAGCAGGTTGACGGCTGGGTTCAGTCCTTCGGCAGCCTGTACCCAGCCGGTCATATCCTGCCGGCGGGTAGGTTGGTCGGGCACCATTTCCAGCGCGTGCAGGCGGAAATCCGTCACGCGCACATAGTCGTCGTAGGTTCCGAACTGCGCGCAACCGGTGGCGGCCAGGAAGAAGGTGCTCTTTTCGGTGGTATCCTGCACGTCGGCGCCGGGGTGAATCGGCAGCATGGCGCCCGGGGCGAGTTGGGAGGTGTAGTATGTCAATTCGGGGCCAAACAAACCGAGGTTGCCGACATAGCCGGTTTTCAGGGGATACGCCGAGCCGATGATGTACTTGGCCGTATCGGTTTGGTCGGTGTACAGCACGTCCACGTCTTCCATGAAAAACTCGTTGTATTCCCGCACCCGGTGCAGTTCGACTTGGCGCAATTCGTCGGCGAAGGAGTCCCGCACATAAATGCCGTACCAGAACAAGGGCGGCAGCGGATCGTTCACGATATCGCGATCCATGCACAAAAAGTAGGTGCCGCTGACGTACGGACTGAACACATACCCGGTTTTCGTGCCGGATTTGACTTTCAGCCAGAGTCCGGACACACTATCCACCTCCACGTATTGGCCGCCGTTCATGACTTCGGCCAGCGTCAGTGCGGCGCCTTTCGGGAGTTTTTCCAGCACCTTGCCGGATTTGTCCGGCTTGTCGCGCAGGTTGAGTGCGGAGGTCGTGACGACGAGTTCTTCGGGGAAAAAGGTCATTTGGGAAAATGCCGGAGCGGCTACGAGCAGGACGGTAGCGGCAAGAAGGGTTCGGAGTAAAGCGTGCATGGTAAAAATTTGGCGGCAAAGGTATTTCTTGTCAGGTGCTTTTGCTTTTTCGCAGCAAAAATCCGCACGCCAGCCCGGCGAGTGCGAGGCCCAGAAACTCCCGCGTATACTCGATCCAGGGCGCTTCGGCTTTCATACTGCCCACGATAGTCGGGGCGCCCATGCGCAGCCAGCCGACAAACTCGGGCACCAGGGCCACCGCCCAAAATGCGGCTGCGATCATGCTGAACCAGACAGCGGTTCGATTCGCCCTCTGGTAGGCGGCCATGCCGAAATGCACCGCCACACTGCCATACAGCAATATCCAGGGCAAGGGGTCGGGGTCGTTGTATTGCACGGCGGCAAAAAGGGCGAAGATGACGGCGAGTATGCGGTAGGTGTTTTTCATGGGACAGGTTTTATGTCAACTTCGCTATATCATCCAGAGACAATCCCGTTATTTCAGCTATTGTGGTTGAATCCATACCCTTGAGCATCATCTGGCGGGCAATTTCGATATTGCGTTCTTTTTTGCCTTCTGCTTTGCCCTCCGTGATGCCCTCCGCCTTGCCCTCCGCTTTGCCCTCCGCCTTACCTTCATCAAACGACGTATCCACCACGTTTTTCAAGTCGCGGTAATACTTCAGGCTTTCCTCGTATTTCGTTTTTTCATCGGGCGTAAATCTGGCGATTTCGGCGGCTTCGAACAGTCTCTGAAACACCCGATCCTGCAACGCTTGTGGTCGGTTCTGCAAATAAGGGAGTTGTTGCAGCACATACATCCACTTGTCAAAATTGGTTTGCAAATCCTTTTCTGCCTTGCTGAAGTTGGGCATTTCCAAGTAGATGTACGTCAACTTGTCGTAAAACACCCGGCACTTTTGATCCTTTAGTTGCACCTCGTGGCGGACTTCCCGTTCCGCTTCGTCCTCTGAAAACGAAAAATCAAGGATACCCACCAGGTACACAGCGGCCAACTGGTAGTTCCAGTCGCCTTTTTTGGCCTGCTCCTGAATTGGGAAGGAGGAATAATACACGCCCCGATCCTTGAAAAAGTTCTGCTTGGCTTTCTGCATTTCCACGATGAAGCGCTCGCCGTTTTCACCGATGCAGTACAGGTCGAAGATGGCTTTGCGGTCTGTTTCCGAGTTGCCGAGTTGTTCCGTGCGGGCGTAGGTGAGGTCCTGAATTTTATGCCGCCGGGGCAGCACCTGATTCAAAAAATCAATGAGCAGGTCTTTGTTCGGCTCGGAGCCGAACAGTTTTTTGAAACCAAAATCCGTAAACGGGTTGATATACTTGTCCTGGAGCGCCATGTCGGGTTCTTTTGCGGGCAAAAGTACACGAAAGCGGGGAAGGAATGCCTGTCGGGGTTTCTTAAGATTTTGAACTGAGCGGACTCTTTCCTGTGGTGTAGGTGGAGGGTGCATTCGACCAAGTATGAGGTGGCTCCTCACTCCTCGCTCATCCCTCTCCTCGTCAGCAAGCCCCGGTCAAGTGCCGTCCAGCGCTGCAAATAGCGCCGGTCAATACCCCAAACCAGCAGGGCTACGATCAAACCGAAAGTGGCGCCACCCAGCACATCCACGAGGAAGTGTTGTACCAGAAAGATGCGCGAGATGGCCACCAGCAAAGCCGTCCAGAAACAAACGAACGCGAGCAGGGGCTGCCGCCCGCCAAGCATGAAGGCGCACAAGGCAAAAAGGGCAAATGCCGCCATGGTATGACCGGACGGGAAACTGGTTTGCCCGGTGTTCATCTTCTCACCCGGCACCAGCGCCACGGCATCCGTCAGCCCGATTTCGGAAAAAAAGGTGACGGGCCGGTCGGTGCCGATCTGATCTTTGAGCACATAGGAGGTGGGCAAAATAATCAGGCCGGCCAGCGCAATCAGCAGGGCGAAACGGAAGCGCCAGAGCATGGCCGTCAGCCCGAGT
>JAEUUV010000194.1 GCA_016787285.1 Saprospiraceae bacterium
CCCGACTGGTTCGAAAAACAGGGTGGCTGGACGAAGGAAACAAACATTGACTGTTTCGTCAACTACGCCCAGCAGTGCATCAAGCATTTCGGGGAATACGCTGCGTACTGGAATACGTTCAACGAACCGAACGTGTATGCCTACAACGCCTTTTTTGCCGGCAACTTCCCGCCCCACCAACGCCGGAAATACCTGACGGCCAACCGGGTGCTGGACAATATGGGCAAAGCCCACGTCATTGCGCGTATCCTGATCCGGGAAAAATTCAAACGCGCGCAGGTAGGCATTTCACTCAACACCGCGCACTTCGACGCGGCCAACATCCTCGGCGTACCGGTGGCGGCCTTTGCGCGCTGGTGGTTCATGGAACGGGCAGCCCGCCCGTTTCGCAAGTGCGATTTCTGGGGGATCAGTTACTACGCGCACGTCCGCTTCGATCCGTTCCCACTGGATATGATAAACCGCCCGAAAGCCGTAGAAAAAAGCGGCCTCCCACACGACAGAATGTGGCTCTACCACCCCGAGGGGCTGGGGCGGGTGCTGCGCCGTTTCTGGAAAAAGTATCAAAAACCCATCATCGTTACGGAAAACGGCATTTGCACCGACAACGATTGGCAGCGCACGCAAGCGCTGCGCGACTACCTCGGCGTGTGCCACGATGCCATCCGCGACGGAGTGGATGTACGGGGCTACATCCATTGGAGCACCTGGGACAACTTCGAGTGGCACCTCGGGCCGACCTACCGTTTTGGGCTGGTTCGGGTGGATTTTTCCACCATGGAGCGCTCCATGACCGATGCCGGGCTGTTTTATGAAAAAATTGTGCAGCAAAACGGCATTGAGGTTTGATGCTCCGCAAAGGAGCGCCGTACCTTCGTCGGTACTATGCGTAGCGTTATCCGGCTCATTTTGTTGGTGTTCCCCTGCTGGTTGAACGGGCAGGTTTTTATGCGTCCGACCGATCATGCCGCAGCGCTTTCGCTGGGAGGAAGTACGGTCGCATACCCGGGTGCACAACTCGGCCTTGTGAACGACGCCATTCCCGGGTTCGGCACGCGCAAAGGTGTGCTCGTCAGTTCCGCGATCCCGTACGGCATCGGCGGCTGGCAAACCGCACGTTTTCAGGGTTTTCTGCGCACCGGCGCCAACGACGGCTTCGGAGTAGACATCGCGCATTCAGGCATCGAATCGTATCTGGAGCAGCGTTTCCGGTTTTCGTACGGACGCCGGCTGGGGGCCGGACTGCTGCTTGGCGGCAGCGCCGATGTACTGCGCGTTTCAGCGCAGGAGTACGGCAGCGCAACGGGTGTTGCATTCAATCTGAGCGTACTGGCCAACCCGTTTTCCAACGTCTGGCTCGGCGCACAAATCCAGAACCCGGTGCAGGTGGAAATGGCCGGAGCCGTGGTGCCCGCCATACTTCGCCTTGGTGCGGCCTGGCGGGCGTCGGCTACCCTGATCCTGTTGGCAGAAACCGAAAAAGACCTCGAGCGTCCGGCCCAGATGAAAGTCGGGGTGGAATACCGCCCGGTGGCTTCGGTAGTGTTGCGCACAGGTCTCCGCACGGAGCCGGCGCGACCGGCTTTGGGCGCCGGACTACTCATTGCCAAAGGATTTGAATTACACATGGGCGGCGAATGGCATCCAACCCTCGGACTCACCCCGGCAGCCATGATTGTCTGGCGGCAGGAGTAACATTTTTTCTAATCAAGCAATCAAATAATCACCGCAATGGAACTGATCCAATCGTTGCAAAACCTCAAAGACCGTATCCGAAAAAGTGAAACCGAAGAGGCGCTTTCCGAATTAGCCGAATTGCTTGATGAGGTGGATGCCGACCTGCTGGACGAGGTATTTGCCCTGCAGCAGCAAATGAATATGTGCCAACAGCAGAGCCGCCTCAACCTGATTGATAACAAGGACTACTCCATCGCATTCAGCAACATCAGTTTCTCCACCTTGCGGCTGATAACCGTGGCCACCAAAAAAGTCCAGACGCGCCAGCATTCCGCGGTGCCGTCGTCGGGGTTGTCGGTGACCGATACCGCCGCCCCGCAACCCGTAGCCTCCGCCGCTGCCGGTGAGGAGCATGACCTGTTGCAAACCGGTTACCAGAAAATGCAGGACGGCGACTACTCCGGCGCCATGTCCGACCTGACTGCCCACCTCGAAAAACACCCGCAGTCGTGGGAAGCCAAACAAAACCTGGCGGCCCTGCACGAAACGCTCGGCCTTTGGGACGAAGCCATCCACTGGTACTCCGAGGCCGTGCATACCAACCCCAAACTGGCGGTGGCGCTGAACAACCGCGGCAACATTCGCATGGATCAATTGGCCGACTTCCAGCGGGCGTACAAAGATTTCAACGCGGCGCTGGTGGCCGACCCCAACCTGCTCACCGCCCGTTTCAACCGCGCACTGGCGGCCATGCACCTCAGCCAGTATGCCCAGGCCGTGCAGGACCTGGATGTGTGCATTCAGCATGCGTTTCAGAAAGAAGTCGCCTGCGGCCTGCGGGGCGTGTGCCGGGTGCATACGCAGGACTACGAGGGTTCGATGGACGATTTGAAAATTGCCATCAAGGCCGACCCGGAAAACGCATCGTACTGGGGCAGTTACGGCCTTTGTCAGTACCATTTGGGCAATTATCGCGACGCCATAGAGTTTCTCGATCATGCCCTGAAACTTGATCCCAACCAGCCGGAAATGCAAACCGTGCGCGGCATCGCGTACTATTTTCTGGAAGAATACGATCCGGCGGAGAAGGACTTCCGGGAGTCCATTCGCTTGTCGCCGACGTATGCGTATGCCTGGTATTTTCTCGGGTTGGTGTACAAACTCCGCGGCGACTCTGTGGAGGCGATCAAATACCTCAAAGAGGCCTATACCCACAACCCGGATATGGCCGAAGCGTATGCGATTATCGGCGTCATTGCTTTCGAAAACGATCAGTTCGACGAAGCCATTCAGTATTGCGAACGCGCCTTGCAGAGCGATCCCAATCAGGAAATTGCCGCAGAGTTTCTCGAAAAAGCCCGCAAGGCCAAAAATGCCGGCGGACTTTGGGGGAAGTTGTTCGGAAAATGAGGTTTCGGGTTGGAGGGTTTCGGGCAAGGGTAAGTGGAGTTCGTAATTTGTGCTTTCAAACCTACCTTTGCGCCAACCTTCAAACCAGAAACTTTCAAACCAGAAACCCCGAAACCCAAAACCTTCCAACCTTTTCAAAAATGCAAAACATCACAGTTATCGGCGGCGGCACCATGGGCAATGGTATCGCGCACGTATTTGCCCAAAACGGCTTTGACGTAACCCTGGTGGATGTGGCGTCGTCGGCGCTCGACAAGGCGCTGGCCACCATTGCCAAAAACCTCGACCGCCAGATTGCCAAAGGCGCCCTGACGGAGGCCGACAAAACAGCAACGCTCAACCGCATCCACCCTATGACCGACCTGAAGGAGGGCGTATCCGGTGCAGACCTGGTGGTGGAGGCGGCTACGGAAAACGTGTCGCTGAAGTTGAAAATCTTTTCCGACATGGATGAGTTTGCACCTGCAGGAGCGGTACTGGCTACCAATACCAGCAGCATCAGCATCACCAAAATTGCCGCTGCGACGAAACGCCCGAGCCAGGTGATCGGCATGCATTTCATGAACCCGGTGCCGGTGATGAAACTCGTGGAAGTGATTCGCGGGTACGCTACCTCCGACGAAGTAACGGAGGCGATCATGGGGCTTTCACGCGGGCTTGGAAAAATCCCGGTGGAAGTGAACGACTACCCGGGCTTCGTGGCCAACCGCATTCTCATGCCCATGATCAACGAGGCGATTTATACCCTGTACGAAGGCGTGAGCGGGGTGGAGGAAATTGATACCGTGATGAAACTCGGCATGGCGCACCCGATGGGGCCGCTTCAGTTGGCCGATTTTATCGGGCTGGATGTTTGCCTCGCCATTCTGCGGGTGCTGCAGGATGGATTCGGAAACCCGAAGTACGCGCCGTGCCCGTTGTTGGTGAACATGGTGACCGCCGGGAAATTAGGCGCCAAAAGCGGCGAAGGGTTTTACACCTACACACCGGGCAGCAAAGACCTGGTGGTGGCCGAGCGGTTCCGGTAGATTACCCTTCTTCCTCAAGGTCGAAAAAGCCGAGCCGGTTGCGCTGGAAATATTTGATGTTCATGCCGTTGTTACCCAGGCGCATGCCTTTTTCGATGCTGAAGTCTGCTTCGTGATTCGTCACTAAGAGCAGGCCGCCGAAGCATTTGACCAAAAAATTTCCGCGCTCAAAAACGGCTACGACGGTTCCGGCAGGCTGTTTTTCATAGCCGAAATCGTGTACGTCGAGCACCTGTGCCGACCAGATGCGCACGAGCCGCTCGCCGACGAACGTGAACGCGCCGCTGAACGGCCGGGTCACCGCCCGAATGAACCGTTCCAGCGCCGCTACGTCCTGATTCCAATCAATGAGGCTGTCTTCAGGCGTTCGTTTGGGGTAGTAGGTGGGTGTAATGGATGTATCCTGACGGTAAAGAGCAAAGTTGTTGTGTACCAGCGAATCTATGTTTCGTTCGATGAGAAACTTCATCGCCAGGGTGTTTTTGAAGTGCATGGTTTCGGCAGTATCCTGCGAAGTGATCTGGAATTTGAAGGTATCCACCACATCGCCGGAGTCCACACCGGGATCGTATCGAAACAAGTTGGTGTAAAAGGCCTGCCTTCCTTCGATGATAGACCAGTTCATCGGGGAGCGTCCGCGCCCCAGGGGCAAATTGGCGGCGCTGCCGTGCATACCGAATGCCCCGATCTGTAGCCCCGACAGAATCTCTGCGGGCACCAACCGCTGCCAACCCATCACGAATGCGATGTCCAGTTTCAAGCCGTTGATGTGTACGATATCATCCGCGTGTTTCAGCGAATAATACCGGGCCTGATACACCTCAATGCCACGCATTTCGGCTTCGGCCTTGAGGTCGAGGTAATCGGCCACATCGTGTTTGGCGCCGGCTTCGGGAGCGATGGTAATGAGGTGGCTGATCCTGTACGGGATGTTCAGGTTGTCCAACAAGAACAGGGTGGTCGCCTTGCAGCCGAACACCGCAATCCGGTCAAACGTGGCCATTTAATTTCCGAAAGGGAATACAGTTGTTCGAAAAGTCAGCCTTGAGCGCATCTACGCGCCGGCTGTAGTATTGGCGAAGTTTTTCCACATTGGATTCGCCGTCAAGCATCCACCAGATGGGGTGAATCAGGATGTGAAGCGACTTCTGTTGCTTGAACTCGGGCGTGTCAAACGGGTGCCCGAACCGCCAGACACCGGTAGAATCGGAAATGTACTTGACGTCGCGGAAATACTTGGACTGATAGGTATGTTCGATCCCGTAGATGGGGGCGTCGTACTCCTGGAAAAATGCATTGGGGCGGTGCAGGCTAACGATGCCGACTTCGGCGTTGAATATTTCCCGGAAAAGGGCAACCTCCTGCTGAAGGCCGCGGTGAAAATCCGGGTAGATAGAAGGATCAAAGTGAACCGTAATCGTGTGCCCCATATCCCGGATCAACTGGACATTTTCGAAATCCTGTGGGGAGAAAATGTTGTACAGACTGGAGCGAAGGAGGAAGAAGTACGTAGCCTTGATGCCCATTTGCCGTTCGATAGTCGCCGATTGCAAGGCAAAATTGGTATCGAAGTCAATATCGTGGCGGAGGGCGATCTGGTGCTTGGGTTCCCGCAATTCCGGGAAAGTACAGAACTGATACCCCTGCTCCAGGCAGGTTTGTAAAAATTCTTCGTAGCAACCAAAACGGCTGTGACTGGGGGAGAAGGGCGTTTGTTTGATTACTTGAGGGGCAGCCTCGGTCGCTTGGACAGCTTGCTGACTCTGAGAGAGTAAAAAATTAACCATGAGTGTTCGCTTTTCATGAAGATTCCCAAATGTGATCAGATCAGATGTCTAATCCGGATTAAAGATTAAATAAAGAAGATTATGGCCTAAAGGTAAACAGGTTTTGTAGAATTAAAAAAGTGCATGTGTTTTTTAGCAACTACGCACGCGCTTGATAAAAATATTGTAAAGCGCTTTTGTCAAGTACTTGATGTCGGTCAGAAGTGGCGAACGCTGATAGGCTTCCAGATACCGGCGTTCAATGGCTACCGTGTCTTCGAGTGATTTCGGGATTTCCACATACACCGGCGGCACCAGACCCGGCTTGAAATTTTTGCGAAATTCTTGAAAATCAGCCGGGTACAGACTGAAATAGTGTTTGCTGATTGGCCGAACACCGAAAATTTTCAAGTCGCCCCGAATCAGATTGTACAACATCGGGAGCTCGTCAATCCAGTATTTCCGCATAAACTTGCCCAGGGTTGTGATACGGGGATCGTTGTTGAATTTGGATCCCGTGCCGATTCCCCCTGCGCCATTTCGTTCATAAATAAACTCTTGCACATATTCCGAGTAGGGCGACATGGTGCGCATTTTGTACACCTTGACGATCTTCCCGGTTTTGCCTACGCGCCGCAATTTTATGAACGGCCCGTATGTGGCCTCCTCGTTGAAATCCGGCTCACCTCTTTTTTCGGCTGCAAAGTACAGCTTACCGTCAAATTCAAAAGAATCTGCCAAACGAAATCCGCACGAGTACAAACGGCCATAGGTTTCCATCTCGGAAATTACCCGCCCGCGCCCCTTGGTGAGGGCAAAATAACTGCGGCGGAGGTACGGCAGTTTGGGCCAAACGCGCTTCGCCATGAAGTCGAACGTGTAGATTATTTTGTTCAGCGGAGCCGGGTATTGGGCCAGCAGGCGCTCTTTCCGACGCTGCGATATTTCTACACATCCGACCAGACAACCGCCCACCGGCAGATGTTTATTGGCAGATTCCAGAAACTTGTTGATGTACCGGATATCGTTCATCCGGTGCAGGTTCATGATGAACCCGACGTTGTCTCCCCCGACAACGCTGGAGTTGAGGGCAAATACGGTATCAAGCAATACCGCTTCTTCCAGCAGTTCCGGTGCGATGTTTTTTTCCAGAAACTCCAGTACCTCGGCAGGCAACTCGTTGCCGGTGAGGTTCAGTGAAAGCGTGTTGAGACTGTCCTTTTGGTCAATGACAATGGCCATGATCAATGCATTTTTGGTGATGCAAGTAGTTGTTTCGAAAATGCCGCTATTGCGAAGGGGGGAGGATTATGTCTGCAGGGATTCCTGCCGGGCTAAAAATGATTGAGGTGCCCAAACGTCTCATGCCAACCGCCATGCAGAAACAGCATGTGGCGACATGATTTAAAAATCAGTGTGCGAAAACGATTGCCTGCGTTGTTTGCCGGATTTGCGTAGCACCGAGATTAAAGGTGGGGGGAGGTAATAGGCAGGCGCAAATGCCGGGAAAGGCCAGATGTATTATGTGCCGGAAGGAACGGAAAAAGATCGTGTTTTTCCTGAACGGCAACTCTTCCGTCAAGTGGAAGAATTCAGTAACTGAAAGGAGTGTTCGAGTTGTCGTATAAGCAGTGGTTCGGTTTTGTTTGAAACAAATGGATTGAAAATTAAATAACGGGAAAAGCGACAGGCTTTTTCCGGGTGTGGGTTCCCCAAAATTGTGCCAACCAGTACTTTAGCCGTCAGGCAACAGCACTTTTCACTGCCACAATACCCTCTCGCGGGTATTTGCCGGCGGCTGTGTCAGACGGTTGCTGCCGCCTTTCGCATCCGGATCAGCCAGTATTTCACGAAGTTTTTCGCGTGCTGCTGGTATTTGTCGGAAAGCCAGAGTGTCGGGTTGTCGGTCCAGCGCTGCGGGTGAAAGTTGAGCATGGCGCGTTGTGGGAAACGATTTTCCCGTATCGCTGCAATAATGTCGAACGTCGAGCGAAAAACCAGCCCGAAGTGGTCTTCCACCTTGTCGCGTACGCTGACCGAACTGCCGTTCCAGCGTCTGCCGGTATCGGTCATATAAAATACCCGGCGGTAGTCAATGTCGAAATACGGCTCCCCGATGATCTGATAATCGCGGTAGCGGTAGTGTTTCCACACGTCCTTGTTGTCGAACGGCGAGCGCGGGCTGCCGTGCATGCAGATGGTGGAAACCGGCACCACGTTGCGCAGTTTGGCCAGGTGCTCCTCGAATAACCGGATCGCCTTGTGCGGGTCGCCTTTGGCAAAATCCATGTCTTCGTAGTGGTAGCCTACCTCGTGCCCCATGTCGTAAATGGCCCGGATGACGCCTTCGTCGTAACTCTCCGGCACCATGCGGAAATAGTAGCTGCCCACGATGCCTTTTTCGTGCTGGATGCGGGCAAACTCCAGGCTGTGCAACTTGCGGTCGTCCACGTCGTGGCGCAGCATGATGACCTTGTCCAACGGCTTGTTCAGGTATTCCGTGAACGTTTGGAACGGGTAGCCGGCTTCTTTGAACGCATCGAGCAAGCCCCGGTAAGCGGTAAGTGTAAAGTCGCGCATGATTTGTTGTGGGCTTTTATCCTGTGGTCAATGACGCATGGCTTTCTGCCATCTGCTGATGATAATACTGGTACACACGCCGCATGCCTTCCAGCATCCGAACTTGCGGCGTGTAGCCGAGGCAGCGTTTGATTTTGGAAATATCGGCTTTGGAGTGCTTCACGTCGCCCGGGCGTTCGGGGCCGTACTCGGGCTGGATGTTTTTACCCGTGATTTGACGAAGCATGTCCACCATGTCGTTCAAATCGGCCTGCTCGCCGCAAGCCACATTGTACACCTGGTTCAATGCGGCCCGGTCTTCGGTAAACAAAGCCAGATCGTTGGCGTGCAGGGCATTTTCCACATACGTGAAATCGCGGCTGGTGGTGCCGTCGCCGTTGATCCTGGGCGCCCTGCCTTCGATGAATGCTTTGCAAAAAATCGGAATGACGGCGGCATACGGGTTGTCCGGGTTTTGGCGCGGACCAAAAATATTGAAATACCGCAGGCCGATGAACGGCAGCCCGTAGGTTTTGGCAAACACCTCGGCGTACAACTCCGCCGCGTATTTGCTCACGGCATACGGCGACAAGGGCCGGCCAATGCGCTCTTCCACCTTGGGCAGTTCGGCGCTGTCGCCGTAAGTGCTTGACGAGAAGGCCAAAACGATGCGATTCACCCCGGCCTCGTGGGCAGCATGCAGGATGTTGACGGTGCCGCCCACGTTCACCTCGTTGGTGCGCATGGGGTTTTCGATGGAGCGCGGCACCGAACCGAGCGCGGCCTGATGCGTCACTTTGTGGATGCCCCGCATGACCTGCCGGCACACGTCGTAGTCGCAGATATCGCCCTTGACGAACTCAAATTTCGGGTTAGGGAGGAACTCTTCGATATTTTCAAAGTAGCCGTTGGACAGGTCGTCCACTACGCGTACCAGCCCTATGCGGTCGTCGCGGAGGAACTTCTCCACTAAATTGGAGCCGATGAATCCGGCCCCTCCGGTGATTAACAAGTTGGTTGCCATGCCTGAAGAAGGTTGGAAGGTTTCGGGTTGGTAGGTTAGAGGGTTTCGGGTTGGAGGGTTTGGGGTTGGGTGGTTTGGCGTGTTTTGCCCTTTTTCTGATAGCGGTCCACGATGAAGTCGAAGTAGTACTGTGTGGCATTTTCCTTGGTGGCTAAGAACGTTTTGCTGCGCTCCCGATATACTTCGCGTTTTTCCGCCAGCACCTTGTCCACCATCTCAAACACCTTGCCGGATTCGGAGGTATTGAACACCAGGCCGAACAGCTCCATTTCCTGGCAATTGGGATCCACGAAGGTGCTGATATACACGCAGGGCGTACCCAAAATACCGGCCTCCACGCCGGTGGTGGTGCCCTCGCTGACCACGATGGAGGCGTAGTTCAGCACATGGTGAAACTTGTCGGGCGGCATGCTCAGGCAGTATTTTTTGAGTTCGTCCGATACCCCGCGCTCGGAGGTGATGAACACGCGCATCCGCTCCGAGAGTTTTTTCACGAGGCGCACCTTGTCGTCGGCAGACATGCCCTTGTGCCCCACGTCGTGCGTTGCATTCCAGGAAATAAAGCGGATGATGGCGTATTCCTCGTCTTCCCGCACGCCTAACCACTGCCGGATGGACGGGTCGGGCGTGAAAAAATCGGGATGCAGGTAGGCAATTTCGTGGTAACTGTTGTAGCGGATTTGTTTCGGCCCCAGGTCTTTGGGCAATACCGCCGGCGTAAGAATCGCATCGGTAAACGGCCGGTACAGGATAACCTGCTCGATATTGCCGGTGTCCTCGATAGCGAGATTTTTGGCGCCAAGCAAAAATGCGGCGTGCGCGGCATACGGCGTACCGTGGCTCACGAACAGATCGGGCTTGAACTTCAGCCCGGTGAGGAACATCTGGATGTCGTAGCGCACGAGGCCCCAGAGTTTGCCGGGCAGGCTGCGGTAGTGCTTGCCGAAATTGATGAACGGGAAACCTTCCGCTTTCAGCAGATCAAGTTCAAACTCCTTGTCGCGGGCGGTGAACAGCACCTCGTCGCCGTTTTTCATCAGCAGGCGAGCCAGGTGTTTGAACAAATGTACGTGGGCCGGGTGGCCGATGTCGAAGATTACTCTCATGTTGGAGTGATGATGTTTGATGAGTGTTTAGACCTTCCAGGTTTTCAAAACCTGGAAGGTCTCGTTCGTTCATTGTGCTTCATTTGATCTTTTTGTACATCTCCAGTCCCAGTTTCCCGACCCGGTACAGGGTTGGGTTGAGCACCATTTCGTAGCGTCCATAGCACACTTCCTCGCCGCCGAAGCGGGCCTTGAACTCCCGCACGCCGTAGTCCTCTTCGGGGCGTCCGGCGCCCATGAAGTCGAAGTGCTCGAACCCATGTTTCACGCCGTATTCGATGGGCGCCCAGGAAGCCAAAACGCTGGGGTGTACCCCGGCGATGACTCCGTTTTCGCCGCACACGTACCACTGGTACAGCACTTTGTTCTTGTACGTCGGTCCAATACTGCCGCCCACTACTTTTCCTTCGTATTTCACCACAAATACCTTGGCCGCAGGCGATTTCCACATGTGCACGAACAGGTCGGGGCCGGGTAAGGGTTTTTTTACTTTTTCGCGGTACAAGGTTTCCAGGATTCCGTACAAACCCAGCACATCGGCTTCGTTTTCGGCTTCGCCGACGGTAGCGCCGGCGGCCAGACTGGTTTTGATCTGTCGGCGGCGGTTGCTGCTCAGTCGGCCTTTAGCCGCAGCCTCGTCGTCGGTTTTGACCAAATAATTCAGGTGGGGGCGGAAGCGGAACCCGCAGGCTTCAAAATCGCCGTGGAGGGAGGAGCAATCGAAGAAATTACGAAACTCGATGAAGATCGCCTTGCCCTGCGCGTGCTGCTTCAGGGACTTAAGCAACTTTCTTGCCACTTCGCTCCGGTTTACGCCGGAATCTTCCATAACAAGCGGCCCGGCCCACACAATCAGGCGCCGGGAAAACCAGGACTTCAAGCCCCCGCCGTCCGACTGAACCACGCCCATCAGCGAGCCGACGATGGCGCCCCGGTCGTCGGTGGCCAAGAGCACAAAAGGTTTGTAGCCCTTCACCGTTTCGATAAACTGGAAAAACAGGCTGCTCTGGAAATAATTGCCGTTCGGCTGGGCGTCCACAAAGCGGTCGAGCGCAGCGGGCTGAAGTTCGGAGTAGGTGGTGTATAGGTTGATTTGCATGATCGTGCGGGTTACTGGTTGAAAGGTTTCGGGTTGGAGGGTTGGCCGAGCGCGACAACCCCACCCCCAACCCCTCCCCCGGTGGGGAGGGGGGCTTGATCTCGGGAAACTTGAGCTATCGGTAGTGGTGCAGACACATCATTCAAATCGGGAGGCATTCCAACTTGTGAAACTCCATTCGAAGCGGAATGTAGCCCCCCTCCCCCCCGGGGGAGGGGCTGGGGGTGGGGTTTGAGTCTCCGTTTCCCCGCCAGCCACATCAGCACCGTCCACAAGCCGCTGACTTTCACGCACACGGCATCCACATTGTCGGTGTCGTCCACGCTGAGGCGTTTGAGGCGGTAGGCAGGGGTTTTCAGGGTGTTGTAGCCGAAGTCCACAGCGATGGCACAGTCGTATCCGGCTTGTTTGATGAGTTCGATGTCGCGTTCGCAGTAGTCACCGTTAGGGTAGGCTAGGGCGTTGATGCGCAGTCCGAAGTCCTGCTCGAGGATTTTTTTGGAGCCGAAAACTTCCTCCCGCGCCTCCGCCTCCGTGCAGGTGTGCAGGCAGGGGTGGAACGTGGTGTGGCTCTGAAAATTAACCCGGCTTGCCATTTCCTGAATTTGTGCTTTCGACATGGCTTGCGGGCTGTCAAATTCCCTTTCCGGGGTAAAACCGACGCGGGCGAGCGTTTCCAACCGGACGTGGTTGGGCACTAATTTCAGGGCTTGGGTATCTATTTCGGGGTGTTTGTACTTGAACCAGTAGTGCCGCCTGGTGTCCACGATGCCCGCGCACAGGAAAATGGTGGCGGGCAGGTTGAGTTTTTCCAAAACGGGCAGCAGCGTGCGGTTGCGGATATGCCCGTCGTCAAGGGTGATGATGAGCGCCTTGTCGGGCAGCCGGGACGCGTCGCCGGATTGGCGGGCGGCGAGGTAGTCGTCTAGGGAAATCACGTTGAATTTTTTTGCCAAATACCCAAACACCTGCTCTGCGTGCTCGGCCTCGATGTCGTGAAACATCGCGATGGTCACGCGGCGGCGTTGCAGCGTTTCGCGGATCAGCCAAGGCAGTCCGGAATAGCGCAGGAGTTTGAATACGGTGTTTCGCAGGCTCATTTTCCGTCAATGAATTGGTTGTACCATTTGTCGAGGTGAATCCATTTCCAGATTTCCCGCGAGTAGTTACCCTCTCGGGCGAGGTGTTTTTGGTAAATGCCGCGCACCTTGTTAATGTCCATGATGCCGCGGCTAATGAACGGCTCGCTGTGGATCAGGTCGGTGATGTATTTCTGAAAAACCGGCTTGCGGAACCACTCGGCCTCGGGCGTTTCAAAGCCCACTTTGTCGCGGCGCATGCGGATCGCTTCGGGCAAGGTGCCTTTCATGGCCTCGCGCAGGATGTGTTTGGTCATGCCTTTCCGGATGATCATGTCGTCGGGCAGGCTGAGCGTGCGCTCCACGAGGCGGTAGTCGAGAAACGGCACGCGGGCTTCGAGCGAAAACCACATGGAGTTGCGGTCTTCCCATTTCAGCAGGTGCTCCAGTTTGAACTCGAAGTGGTTGATCAGCGCCTCTTGCAGGGATGGCGAGCCGTACAGGTCTTCGGTGATCACATTGCTTCGGTGGGCGTTTGCCTGAAAAAAATCGGGGTCGAGGTAGCCTTTTTCCATCACCCGCACCCGCGTGCGCAGGAAAGCGGGCAGCAGGAAAAACGCGAGGCTTTTGATGCCGTACAGCGAGCGGTGCTTGCCGTAGTACTGCGCCATTTCGGAGGCCAAGGCAGCAAGGCGGCCCTGACGCAGCAGGTTTTTGAAATGAAACCCGAAGAAATAATGGTAGCCGGCCAGCGCCTCGTCGGCGCCCTGTCCGTCGAGGGTGACCACCACGTGCTCAGCGGCGAGTTTCATCACGCGGTACTGGGCGTAGGTGGAACTGCTGGGCACCGGCTCGTACTGCGCCAGCGCGAGGTCGTTGAGGTCGGCGAGCAGGTCGTTTTCGTTGGGCCGGGTGTAGTACATGTTTTGCACCTGGCCCTTGTACAGGTCAATGAACGAGGACTCGTCGCCCTTTTGGCCGCTGCCGTAAATGGCGGAGAAGGTATTCAGGTCGTGTTTCTGGAAATCGTTCAGCAGCACCGACACGATGCTCGACGAGTCGAGGCCGCCGCTGAGGCACACGCCCACGGGCACGTCGCTGCGCAGGCGCAGGCCCACGGCGGAGTTGAACATTTCGCGGTATTCCTCGGGGGTTTGGAACGGCTCCTTGATTTGTTTGCGGAGTTCGTACCAGCGGCGCGGGCGCATGACTTTTTCAGATGCCGGCGCGCCGGGAGCGAGGTTGAGGGAGAAGCAATGCCCGTGGTCGAGTTTTTTGACTTCCTGCAAAAAGGTGCCGTCGTTCTGGTCGGTGCGGTTGAAAGCGAGGAAGTTGAACAGCGCCTCCTGGTCGGGTGTGGGCTTGCGGCCCAGTACGGCGGTGATGCTGCGGATGTCGGAGCCAAAGAGGATGCGCTCGCCGTCGAGGGCGTAAAAGAACGGTTTGACGCCGAAGCGGTCGCGGGCGGCGAATACGGTTTTGTCGCGGCGGTCGTAAATCACCAAGGCCCACATGCCGTTGAAGCGGTGCAACATGGCCTCGCCCCATTCCTGCCAGGCCGCGAGGATGACCTCCGAGTCGGAACCGGATTGGAACTGGTAGCCTCGGGGGATCAGTTCTTCGCGCAGTTCGAGGTAGTTGTACACTTCGCCGTTGAAAATGAGCACATAGCGCTCATCGTGCGAAAACATGGGCTGGTGTCCGGCGGCGCTGAGATCGAGAATGCTCAGGCGCACGAAGCCGAGGCCCACGCCGTTTTCGGAGAAGTGCCCGGAGTCGTTGGGGCCGCGGTGTTTCATGGCCCGCATCATGGACTGGAGCGCCTGCTCCGGTACGGGTTGGTGGTTGAGGTGGATTATGCCGGATATGCCGCACATCGGATTTTAGATTGTTTCGATTGATTCGATTGACTCGATTAGGCCGATTGATTCGATTTTTGAGCGGGGAATGCGTACCCCGTTCGGGCTATCCAACAACCGTACCGTTTCGCGTCGCCGTGCAGGGTTTCTTTTGAAAAATGTCGGGTAGGCGAGAAAATCAGGGATTTTTTTTGGGGAGGAGTAGAGGCACCAGTGTTCATCGGGTGGCGCTGGAAAAAAGGAAGGGGCGGGGGTTTGGAAGTTTGGCGGGGAATGGTGTAACCTTGCAAGGGCGGAGGGATTGGTGCTGCGCGAGACAACTCACCCACAATCATCCCCATCCTTCAAAAAAGCGCCAGGCTCGTTAGGGGCTTCGACCATACTTCGCTCACCTATGCCGGCCTCGACGATTCAAAATGTACGACAAAATATTCCTGTATACGAGGGTTAGCAGTAAATCTAAATGATGACAACAGCATCACATCTAACAAAAGACTTTTTTGTAGAAATCCTGCAAGACAAGGACTTGGCCCAACAAGAGGACTTGCTTATTTTTCAGACTATTTACGCACTCGAAAAACAAGAGGCATCAGCGACAGACCTCGCAAGACTTATCGGGTGGACAGATAAAGGGGCGGTTGTGGGACGACTTGTCGGACTTGGAAAAAGGATTTTAAAAAAATACGATATCCAACAACGAGAAAGGGCGGACGGCTCAAAAACATTTTGGGACTTCTTTTTTTCAGGCTATTACAGAGGGACTTTTTTCATCTATCAACTGAAACCCGAACTAAAAGAAGCATTAGAAGAGTGCGGATTAACGAATACCATAAAACCAATTTCGCTCCAAAACGCTTACTTGTTTGTTTGGAACCCGAGTAAATGGAGCCAATGGACAGACCCAAGTAATGAACCATACATAGAAAAGAATATTGAAGAACTGAAAAACACAGGCAAGGTGACTTTAATCTGGAGTTGCAGAAGCCACAAACGTATTCGACCAGGGGACAGGGCATTTTTAGCAAAAGTCGGTTCATCACATAGGGGGATTTTTGGTTCGGGGAAAGTAGTTTCAGAGCCGTTTATCTCACAACATTGGAGCGGAGAAGATAAAGACGTTCCAAGGGTACTGATTGAGTTTGACGTTCTACTAAATCCTGAGAAGGATCCAATTCTTACCATTGACAAACTTGACAAAGGAAATTTAGCCAAACAGCAGTGGACACCTCAATCGTCGGGAATTTCGATTAGGCATGAAGCGCTCAACGAACTTGAAGAAGAATGGTTTGAGTTTCTAAGAGTACAAGAAATCAGATGTAATCCGTTTTTTGAAACTGCCGACACAACACAAACATATGTTGAAGGTGCAGCGACACAAATAACACAGACACGTTACGAAAGGAACGTTTTTGCAAGAAACGAGTGCTTAAAACACTACGGTTATTCGTGTTCCGTTTGCGACTTCAACTTTGAAAGATTTTATGGTAGTTTAGGTTACAAATTCATTCACGTTCATCATTTGATAAAAGTGGCGACAATAAAACAAGAATATAAAGTTGACCCTATCCTAGACTTGCGGCCAGTTTGCCCAAACTGCCATTCTATGTTACATAAACAAGACCCGCCGCTGACAATTGAAGAACTGAAAGAGATGATTAAAAATAAGTAACGAGCAACACGAAAAGAGAATACCCACCCACCCTAAAAAGGCGCTCCCCCTCCGAAGACACCCGCAGCGCCCTCGGATTCCTTCGGAAGGAAAAAGGGTTTGGGGATGACAGCGGGCCGGCATACTGACGTACAACCTTGGCACTTGTGCACGACCAATGAACAATCGTAAAAATTAGCGTGAATTTTGCGGACGCGTCCGCAAAATTCACGCTAATTTTGTGGACAAAAATCATCGCCATGATACCACGCAGCATTGCCGATCAAGTGCGGAACGACCTGTTTCAGTCGCAAAAAGTTGTCATCATCTACGGCCCCCGGCAAGTAGGCAAGACCACCCTGGTGCGTCAACTGATCCGCGAACTGACCTTAAAAAGCCTGGAGGTCAATGCCGACCAAATCCGCTACCACGAAGCGTTCGCTGGTCGCGACCTGTCCAAAATGCAGGCGGTGATCGGCGATGCGCAGTTGCTGTTCCTGGACGAGGCCCAGAACATCCCGGACATCGGCATCAACCTCAAAATTCTGCACGACAGCCTGCCCGGTCTCAAGATTATAGCCACCGGCTCGTCCTCCTTCGAACTGGCCAACCGCCTGCAGGAACCGCTGACCGGCCGCACCTGGACTTATTCGCTCTACCCGATTGCAGTACAGGAGTTGGCAACTCTTCACACGCCCTTCGAGTTGGCGCAACAAACCGAAAGTTTCCTGCGCTTCGGGATGTATCCCGATGTGCTGCAAGCCATAGGCGACGAAGCCAAAATCCGGCAATTGCGCGAACTGGCCTCTGCCTATCTCTACAAAGACGTGTTGCAACTGTCCAGTATCAAACACGCCGACAAGTTGGTGCGTCTGCTCAAATTGCTGGCTTTTCAGGCCGGCTCTCCTGTTTCGCTTCATGAGTTGGGCAAGTCCCTGGAAATGAACCACGAGACGGTGAATTCCTACATAGACCTTTTGGAAAAAGGCTTCATCGTGTTTCGGCTCTCGGCGTTCAGCCGAAACCTGCGCAAGGAGGTGACCAAGATGAGCAAGGTCTATTTCTACGACACGGGCATCCGAAATAGCCTGATTGACAACTTCAATCCCCTCGAA
Source organism: Saprospiraceae bacterium (assembly GCA_016787285.1). Lineage (GTDB taxonomy): Bacteria > Bacteroidota > Bacteroidia > Chitinophagales > Saprospiraceae > M3007. The sequence goes on from JAEUUV010000194.1 coordinate 17,371, forward strand.
CTGCGACACGACACGGGCGCGCTGTGGGAGAATTTCCTCGTGGCCGAACGCCGCAAAAAGGTGGAATACCAGCGCCTTTTCGGCAGTGCCTACTACTGGCGCACTTACTCGGGAGCGGAACTGGACTATGTGGAGGAACGTGCCGGCCAATTGCTCGGCTTTGAATTTAAGTGGAAGAATACCCGGGCAAAAGCACCGGCCACCTGGTTCGAAACCTACCCTCAAAGCACGTTCGAATGCATTCATCGGGATAATTTTCTGGAGTTTGTGGGATGAGGTGTATTGGCGCCCAATCAAATTCAGGTTTTACAACTCCTTTACATCGTTTTACAACGCAAGTGCTGGCCCATCCCGGCTTGTCTGCACCTTTGCCCCATCATTTCACTAAATATCATTGCCATGCACATGTTTGCTCTTTTGCTCATTGTTCAATTCACTGCGTTCAGCGGAGGTGAAGAAAAAATACCGGTCTCGTGCGCTCAAAGTAATGCACCGCGAGACCAGGCCCATAATATGGTGTTCCAGTCTGCCGACAACGGCAAAACCTGGCGGGATGTCAGCGCGGGTCTGCCGGAGGACTTGCCGGTCGCGTACATGCATACTGCCGGCGACATGGTTTTTGCCGGCTCCCGCGACGCCGGGCTGTACAGCAGCAACGCTCCGGAAACCGGCGTGTGGCAGCGCGAGGAAATCGGAGCAGGATTTCTCAACGGGCCGTTGACCGGAATTTTCCCCGGACGTAAAGGTCCGTATGCCACTTTCGCCGGCGAAGACCCGGATAACTTGCTTGTGCAAGGCGGGCTTTACCGGAAAATACCGGAAACCGGAAAGTGGAAGTCTATGCACAGCACACTGAAAGCCAAAACGGTAGAAACGGTTTTGGAAATGCCCGACGGTGCGCTCCTTGTCGGCTGTAACAACGGTATTTTTAAATCCGCAGACGACGGCAAAACCTGGAAACACGTGTACACGGAGGGCCGGGTACTGAGTCTGGCAACCATGGAGAATGTGCTGCTCGCCAGCGTTCGGGGAGCCGGGGTACTGCGCTCGACAGATAGCGGTAAAACCTGGAACTGGGCGCTGAACGACGGGGGAGCAGCAAACAAAGTGAATGTCGTGGAAGGGCATTTCGCTTTGTTCGGCATGACTCGAAGGGTGCGCCAGTCTGCCGACAACGGTCAAACCTGGAAGCCCATGGATTCGGAGGGCTTGCCGCTCAGCGGCGTCGTGTATGAACTCGGGCAAGTCGGCAAATACCTGTTTTGTTGCCATAATGCCGGTATTTATCGCTCCGCCGACGGCGGAAAAAACTGGGAACTCGTGCGTCGTGCCCCTGATGCCTGGGAGACGGGGCACCAGTTGTCCGGCCAGGGAACGATGCTCCAGATGCGGGTGTCCGGTCGGAAAATATATGCCGGGAATGTGGCGGGCGGGTGTTAAGCCTGTGTGACCACACCCCGGTACACCTCCTCCAGCCGCCGCGCCACCGCTTCCGAATCCAGCCCCAATTCCACTATGCGCTCGCGGCCAAGGGTGCGGCCGGTTTCGGCGGAAAAGGCCAGCGCCAGGCGCAGTTTTTCTGCAAAATCCGCAGGCTCGTAAGTGGCTACAAAGCAGCCCGGCGTATCGCGTACCACCCAGGCGGCATCGCCGGCGGGTACGGTCACGATGGGGCAGTTGCAGGTCATGGCCTCTTTCACCACATTGGGCGAGCCTTCGCCGAAGGAGCAGAGGGTGAACACATCTGCCGAGTTGAGGTACTGCACCACCTTGTCGTGGGTCACGGGGTAGGGGTTGAGTAGTTCCACAGCGGGGTCGCTCAGCAGCGCCACGGCTTCGCGCACGAGGGTGATGTTTTTGTTGGTGTCGTTCGGGTTTCCGAGGAAAAGCACGTACTTTTTGTCGGGCGAAAGGCCCAGTTCGGCACGGTCGCCGCCGGTTACGAGTTGAAACTGGTCGAGCCGGACGCCGTTGGGGATGATGTGGGAAATATTTTTCCGCCAAACCACCTTTGCCAGATCGGGCGCCTTGGAAATAACGGCCCGCACAAACGGCTGCAACAGCCGCGTCATCAGGATCGGAATGCGGCTTTTCCATTCGATGCGCCCCTCGCCGGTGAAGGTGCCTTGCGCGTCGTCACCCATGAGCGACACCACCACCGGCACCCGCCCAAGGGCAGCCAAAACCGCTACCCAGCCGCAAAGGGAATAGTGCGCATGGATGAGGTCGTAGCGGTTCGCTTTCAGGTGGTCGCGCAGGGGAACGACGTTTTTCAGGTAGTTTTTCATGCCCTTGCCCTGAATGGGAAAGTAGTCCACCTCCATGCCCCGGGCACGCAGCGAATCGGCCTGCGCCTGCGTGAACGGCGAAACAGGGAACTGTTTGGAGTTGCCGCTGAACACGAAAAGGAGTTTCAGTTTTGAGTTTTGAGTTTTGAGTTTTGAGTGTGGGTGGGTGGTCATGGATGGCGTGTGTTTTTTGGCTTTGCCCGCGTAGGGTAGTAGTGTCACAGAGGCTCGCAGAGTTTGAGAGTACACAGAGTTTTTTTGCCGACTTGGAGTAAAAAATGTCACAGAGGCTCACAGAGGTTAAGAGGACACAGAGGTTTTTTGCCGATTAAGAGCGGACGGTTCCCTTCGGGATGACAAAAAAACTCTGTGTCCTCTCAAACTCTGTGAGCCTCTGTGACACTCCCTTCTACGTGCGCAAAATCGTTGTTTTGAAGCAGGCTCAGCACATGCTCCACCCGCAAGGCAAAGCACTCGATTCGGTTGAAATCGCCCGGCTCGAACACCCATTGCCCGCCGATGCGGCGGTAGCGGCCGGGTTGGCCGTCCACGAGCATCTGGTAGGGGTCGGACTGGCCGAAGATGCACTGCATTTCGTTGATCAGGTAGCGGCCGTCGGGTAATTCAAAAAAGTCCACGGCCTGTGAGAGAAACCCGCGTCGGTCGGTGACTTCTTCCACGAAATCGAACAGGCGGAGCGGCGGATTGTCGTAGCCTTTAAGCAGGCTGCCGCTGGCTTTGTCGCCTTTCACGAGTTTTTTGTGGGCAAAAAACGAGTCGCCGATGCGCACGGCGCGCCATTCAAAATCGTGCGGGATGTGTTCCTGCAGGATGACAAAATCTTTCTGTACTTCGGAACGCTGGAACTTGTATTGCTGGAGTTTTTCGCGAAACTCGGCAGGGTTGAGCAGTTTTCTCAGCACCCGTTTCACGAAACCTTTTTTGCGCCACTTGGGGCCGACATCCAGCGAGGTGCCCTTGCCGGAGAAAGCATTTTTGACGTACTCCGCCGCCGCTTCGCGCGATTTGAGAATCGTAACCCCGCTGCCGCCGCCGCCGATGCTGGTTTTTCCGACAAGCGGAATTTTGGCATTTTGCACAAATGCTAGCGCCTCATCCTCGTAGTAAAACACTGAAGTTTTCGGGTGCGGTATGTCATTGGCCTCCAACCAGTAGGCCAGGTACTTTTTGTTTTCGTACACCTGAATTTCCTCGAAAGAGGGATAGATCGGGATGCCGAGCACTTTGTTCAGGATGGTGATACGCTCGTCGAACTGAATGCGGAACGGCGTGCTCCAGCCCGGCGGAGTGGCCAGCATGGCGTCGAAACGACCCGCGCGCATCCGGCGCAGCCAGTCGGCGCGGGTAATGTCCACCACTTCCCAGTCCAGCACGTCGGCGTGCTCGGCGCAGGCGTGCTCCCAGAGGAGGTGGTCGTCGGGGACTTCGTTTTGCAGGATTGCGAGTCGAAGTTTTTGCATGATTATCGGTTTGACGGTTTCGGGTTTTGAGGTTTCTGGTTGGAGGGTTAGAAGAAAAACATCTCCATTATTTCGGGCACATGCAACGCAGCAGCGGCCCTTGAGGCCCAGGGTTTGAGTTTGTTTTGGTACAGGTGGTACATTTTGGGGTGGTCTTTGACGTACTGGATGAACCGCGTTTTGGCAATGAAGCGCAACTGGTTTTTCCCGCTGACAAAAATCCGGCTGAGTACGTGTTCGCGGTCGGCTACTTCGTATTTGTACGGCTCGTTGCCGTCGCCGAAGTCAAGCGTGCTCAGGTTTTTGCCCACCATCCACGACGCAATGAAGTGGATCAACGCCTTGCCAGGGCTGTATTTGCCGTAGGCTGGATCGAACGTGGTGGCGTGAAATACCAGCGACCGGGCTTCGAGCAAACCGATGACAAAAGCGACCCGCCCTTCCGG
>JAEUUV010000218.1 GCA_016787285.1 Saprospiraceae bacterium
AAGGTATATTTGCCGTTGTCTTGAAAAAAGAACCGATTACTCATGAAGTCAACCGACATAGTCCAACTTTGCATACGGCTCAGGCTGATATTACTTGCCAAGAGTAGTAGCCACCTCATTGAGACCCAAAAGGTTGACGAGGTCAATCGTGGGAAACCGGATAATGACGCGCAAGTAAACGCTAACGACCAGACTCAACTGATCCAACCGTTGTAAATCCGGGTAATCTACAAACGCTTGCGCACAGGCCAACTTGAGCATGTATTTTTGGTGGGTGCTTAGTTCAGCCGGATATTCTTGCAAAACGGTTTCGTATAGCTGTTCAACTTCTTTTTCTGTAGGTTCCCCACGCAGTTCAAGTACTTTAGTTTTTCCCAAGTATTTTTCCCCTTCACCCGTCATTACCCACAATGGGTTGACACTGGCATCATTTAATAGCCGTTCCAGATGTTCCAATCGCAGGTTTCCTTTCCCCTCTCCCTTCAAAATATGCGAATAGTAGGAGGCTTCAATGCCCATCAACTCGGCCATTTGTGCCTTGCTTAAGCCCAAATCCTGCCTGATTTCTTCCAATCTGTCTGTTTTCATACCACCAAATGGTAATTTTTGAAAAAATCTCAATTTAAATTTGAGAAAAACTCAATTATGTATATTTTTGCCCTGTCAAACCACAAATCGAAACGCAAAGAACGCAAAAAAGGAATGAGCAAATCTGCTGATATGGTTCAACTGCGCCTGGAACTTCGGGCAATGTTTAGGCAAGAGCACGGCTCGGTAACTGCTTTTTGCAGGGAGCGGGGTATCTCGCCGGAATGGCTTCGTTTGGTGTTTGCGGGGAGGTATGAGGGGTATGACTTATTGATTGAGGCCGCGGAATTTCTAAGCCGGTACAAGGCTGAAAAACACGCCCAACGACTGCAAAAGCAACGCTATTTTGCCGAAAAGGTAGCCAGTTTACCGCTTAAATTCAAAACAATTTGAGTAAAAATTTAATACAATCAATTTACGCGACTTATGATCTCTCTTAGTCAACAGGAACTTCAGCAGCTGGAAGCACAAATAAACGAGGTCGTGATGGATGTGATCGGGCGTGCGGGAGGTATCCTTTCTGGCATGGCTGTCAGCCCACATTGGATCAGTCATACCGATGCGATACAAAAACTGGGCTGGCCGAAAATTCTGTTGAGAAGAGGCGTAGAGATGGGCCACCTGCACCCTATCGTAATTCCCGGCACTGGTGGCACCCAGTATGACCTGGAGGAACTGATGCGCTACAAGCATTTTCTAATGGACGAGCGGCGTGAAAGCCGGCTCCATCCGCATTACATATCCAATTTTCTGGCACAATCACAACCTGACACGCATGTATTACCTGACAATTCTCAAAAAGGACGCCCGGGAAATCGGCTACCTGGTCGCCGAAAGTCCGTTTCGCGATAGCAAAGAACAGGACGAGCATATCGATATCCGCTTAGACCAGACCACAGAAGAAGAAGCGGTGCTCGAAGCTACGAAATTTGTCGAAAGGCACCGCCTGACCTATTGGGAGGTACACCACGTCGTACAGGTAGCGGGCTGCCACATCACCAACGGTGATTGGGATTAATTTTTTGCCCCGACAGTTGCACATGCGGGGCATACTATACAACCAACAGCAAAACGCTCATACCGGTGGTTCCCGCATTCGTGCGGGAGCCGCCACTTTTCTCCATTCGTCATGGCAACATCCAATGCGATTTCCCGCTCCTCCACTCCGGCGACGGTCTCCCGGGAGCAGAGCCACCACAGCCTGCAACACATCCTGCATCTCGACCTGAACCTGCGCCGGGAGGAACTCAAAGAAGCCCTCCTGGACTACGAGGATGCGCACCCGGGCAACAACCTGGTGGGCAGCAAGGTGTACGAGTTCCTGCGGCACTGCCAGAACATTGTCTGGAAACAACTGGCGGAGCTCGCGCTGGAAAATCCCGCCGAATATGCCGCCTGGAAAAACGGCGAGCGCGGCCACTGGCCCTTGCAGACCAACAACGTCGCCCACGGGATGCTGCTGCGGCTTTCGGAAGGTCGGCGTGCTCAACTGCACGAAGTGGGCGCTGCCATTGAGCGCACCAAATCCGGGATGCCGGTGATTTCGGACAACATTCGTCGCACGGTCCAGAACTGGCGCCGCAAAACCACGGCTGCCTGGGTCACGCAAAGCGGCGACACGATCAAGGGTTTTCCGTTTTTCCTCTCCTGGACGAGGCTCAACCGTGCCGGCGAACCCGATCCAAAGGGCCGTGGAAATGTGATCGGCCTGGTCAATCTGACCTGGATTTTCGGTCCGGAATGGACGGACGCAGGCGGCGAAAATGTGGCCGATTCAGAGCCAAATGCGGCGGAACAACGGGAAAAATTTTCCACAATTCCCCCAATACCTAAAACCGCCCCTGATAAACTATCAGGTAAGAAGAAGGAAGAAAATCGGCTTTCCGCTGATGCGGAAGACGTTTTTTTCCAGTCGGCAAAGCCGACAAAACCGGAGATGAAAACCGCCCAACAGCAAGGAACGCCCTCCGGTGATTCCGGGCAAATTTTTGAACAAAAAAATATTGCGGCTCCCCCGCCCGCTGCCGGCGGCGGCGCGCTGGCACGGGCGGCCGTGCTGTGGCAATTCCTGCTGGCCCGGATTTACCTGCCACTTTTGGGTACTGGCCGAATCCGGCATAGTTCTGAAAATGCCTACTTGAAGGATCAATTCATGTCCTACACCGCCCAAAAATGCGTGGAATTGCTGGTCGAAAACCTGCATTCCGCCCGAAATGCGGGCGATGTCACCCTCGAAGAGGCCGAAATGCGGGTTCGTCAAGCCATCGAAAGCCAGGCCAAATACCTGGAAGACAACCCCGAAACCTGGGTGCTGACACCCGAAAAATTCCTGCGGCCGGATCGCCCACACGGCACCCTGCTGAGCGCCCTGCGCTTGTTCGTGAAAGCACCGCACACTCCGCAAATTCCGCCCGAAAACCCGGAAAACGAATCCGCCCGCGAGCGCAAAAACCGGCTGTATGCCCACTTGCTCTCGCTGGGCGCCAACCGCACCCACCCCGGCAC
>JAEUUV010000257.1 GCA_016787285.1 Saprospiraceae bacterium
GGCGGAGGCAATGTGTTGTGGGAACGCACCTGCGGCGGTAACAATACGGAAACCGCTCGCGGGATTTGCGAAGTGTCCGACGGGTACATCGTCACCGGCGGTACGCAAAGTTTCGGCAACGGCTTCTGGGATATTTTCGTGGAAAAACTCGACCTGAGCGGCGCCGGCGTGTGGTCCAAAGCCTGGGGCAGCGGCGGCGGCGATATTGCAGGCGAGCCGCTCCCGGCCTCCAACGGGGAAATATGGGTCACCGGCTTCCAGTTTATCAGCAGCGGCAACCACGACGGCATTCTGCTTCGGCTCGACGCAAACGGTACCCTGCAGAGCGGCACACGCATTGGCGGCGGCGGCAATGACGCTACGTACTACCTGACATTTGCCGGAGCTGGCCTTTCCGGATCGGGTTCCACCTGGACGTACACAAACGGCGCGCAACTCCAGCCCTGGATCACCAGTTTCAACACTTCCGGCGGGTTTGTCTGGTCCAAACGCTACCTCCTGAGCGGAAACACCGAGATCAATGCCGAGGACTGTCCGGACGGTGGGTTTATTTTCGCGCCGTTCAACATCAACAACAACACCGGCGATGCCTTCCTGGTAAAAACCGACAACAACGGAAACATCACGTGGACCAAGGCGCATTCGTACAACGGCAACGGGCGCATGTACCATGCCCGGCCCTGCACCGACGGCGGTTTTGTGGCGGTCGGCCACTGTTCCGGCAGCGGGCGCGACATGTTTATCCTGAAAACCGATGATTCCGGCAACGTCGCCGGCTGTTGCCCGATTGATGCGCCCATCACCGCAATCGTGACCTTCCCGTCCACGCCCTCCACGTCGCCCGGCACCAACAACGGCCCTGCCGCCGGCTCGCCTTCCGGGCAGGATCAATCCGTGAGCCTCGATGAGGTAAATATCTGCAACGGCCCGCCCTGTGCATGTATTACCGATGCCGGCACCATGCTGCCCCAAACCCTGCACGCCTGCATCAACGAACCTGCCACCCTCACGCATAACGGCGACGAGGTGCTGGACAACGACGACCTGCTCCAGTTCATCCTCTTCTCCGACCTCGCCGACACCCTCGGCAGCATCGTGGCAGTGAGCAACACGCACACGTTTACCTTCAACCCGGCCACCATGCAAACCGGCGTGATGTATTATGTGGCCGCCATCGCCGGAAACAACGCAGGTGGAAACGTGGACCTGAACGACCCCTGTTTCGACATTTCAGACAATGCCGCCCAACTCATCTGGCATCCGCTGCCGGAGGTGGAACTGCAAACCGACAACAGCTACGTGTGCCCCGGCGATTGCCGCACCCTGATGGCGGTGCTGATCGGCACGCCGCCATTTACGCTCACTGTGACCAGCCCGGCGGGTACGACGACTGTTGTGTTTCAGGGCAATACCGGTACATTTGAGATTTGTTTGCCGCCGGGCGCGCCGCCGGGGAGTTTTACGGTGCAGGCGACGGCGCTGACGGACGCATATTGTACTTGTGAGTGACGATTAAATATGAATGACATGACTTACTCCTTCCAGCAATTCGGGTTGTTTATTTTGCTTTTGGTTTTTGTGAAGCCTGTTATTGTCTGGGGCCAGTGTGAACAGTTCCAGATCATGCACTTGAATGGTACCGTAACAGTAGGCTGCACGGAAGTTACCGTAACATCAAACGGATCGGTTGGCACAAATAACTATTGTGGTTATGCCCCCTATTTAATCGGGCCATCGGCCACCGGGAGTTACACATTTTCATTTTCGCCAGCCGTATCGGAGGTATGGATCAGCCTGGGAGGGATAAACAATAATTCAGCCGGGCTTGAAGAACTTTCATTTGAAATAAACGGAAATTTCTATCCGATAGTTAACCCGGGAATGGATGACGGATGTCGGCCGCCCGCTATGATTACACTGCAGGGCACCATCCGTGCCAACCCTGGGGCAGGAAATGCAGGAGCATCATGGCAGGAAGTCCTTATTTCAGAAACCATAAATACATTGAAAATAGAAAACATCTGGCTCAATAACCATCCAAACGGCACAGTTGTCCAAGTGGTGATCTGCTGCCCACCTTGTGTTACGGATGCCGGACAAATCACATCTGCAGAACAAGATTTGTGCCTGGGAGATACGGTTTCATTACCTTTCGCCACGGATACCGTTCTGGATAACAATGACTTGCTGCAGTATATCCTGTTTTCAGACCTCAACGATACGATCGGTAGCATTATCGCTACCAACAACACCCCTACATTCGGTTTTAATCCAGCTACCATGCAAACCGGAGTGGAATATTTTATTGCCGCTTTAGCAGGTAATGACCTGAACGGCAATGTGGACCTAAATGACCCTTGTCTTGACCTCTCCAATGTGATCACAGTAACGTGGCACCCGCTGCCGACGGTGACATTTTCAGTTGAAAATCCGGATGTATGCGTGGGAAGATGCCAAATTATTGATGTGGCGTTCACCGGCACACCGCCATTCACACTGACGGTATTCAGCCCTGCCGGCACTACAACCAATACGTTTCAGAATTATACCGGCACTTTGGAAATATGCCCGCCACCGGGAACGCCGCCGGGGAGTTTTACGGTGCAGGCGACGGCACTGACGGATGCGTATTGTACTTGTCCATAAGATTTTCATATCCAACTTCACATGTTCAGATACTTCCTCTTTATACTTGTACTCCTGCCCGCATCCAAGATGGAGGGACAGGTCACATTTAAAAAACGATTTGGCTCTTCCGCTTTGGATTTGGCGTGGTGTGTTGAAGTATTGCCCGACAACAGCTTTATCGTGGGGGGGAGTAGTATAGGCGGTGGATTTGGGAGCGGAGATGCCATGCTGGTCAAATTCAGCGCCACCGGCGATGTTGTGTGGTCCCGGTTGTATGGCAGTGCCGGCAATGAAAATTTTTGGCGAATCCTGTCCTGTAGCGACGGGAATTTTCTGGCAATGGGGCAAACTAACGGATTTGGGGCAGGTGGCGTGGATATTTATCTCGTTAAATTTGATTTGAACGGTAATGTCTTGTGGGAACGCACCTGCGGCGGTGGCAGCCCGGATGTCCCCAGGGGGATTATTGAAGTCTCAGACGGGTATGTGGTCACGGGTACCGTACAAGGTTTTGGTAACGGCATCATTGATGCATTTGCAGAAAAACTAGACTTCAACGGAAATAGCGTATGGAGCAAAGCATACGGTACCAGTGGACAGGAAAATGGTGGAGACGCCTGGGAGGCTCCGAATGGGCAAATCTGGATTTGCGGCAGTGTGTTTGTCGGAAGCCTCCTTGACGGGACATTACAACGCATAGGCGCAAACGGAGCGGTAATTGATACCAAACGATTCGGAACGGCGGCAGAAAACGAAATCTTGTATAATCTGACCTCGGGCGGGCCTGGAGTCGTTGGGTCAGGTAGTGCCTGGATTAACGGGCAAGTCCATCCTGGGCTTTTCGGTTTTAATAGTTCCGGTGGACTGATCTGGGCTAAACGGTATCTGATGCCCGGCGGTAATAATTACGACTTCAATGCGGAAAACTGCCCCAATGGTGGTCTGGTGGTTGCGCCTTACCCGTATAATTCGAGCGAATCGCTAGGCTATTTGGTCAAATTAGATGACAGCGGTAATGTGTCATGGGCCAAGGCACACCCCTTCGGCACTAACGGACGACTGACGCATGTACGTCCTGCACCCGATGGCGGTTATGTCGCCGTCGGGCAATGTACCGGCGCCGGACAAGATATTTTCATTCTAAAAACAGATGCTGCCGGCAATGTGGAAGGATGTTGTCCAGAAGACGCCTCCGTAACCGTGGTTGACTTATCGCTTTCAGTGACCAACCTTTCCTACACCGGGGTTGATGGCCCTGCGACCATTGCGGCAACAGCAGATAACCAGGATATAAGTCTGGATGAAACTGATTTGTGCAACGGCCCCTCCTGCTGCCCCACCGAAGCCGGCACCATGTTGCCCCAAACTCTGCACGCCTGCATCAACCAACCCGCCACCCTTACCCACAACGGCGACGAGGTACTGGACAACGACGACTTGCTCCAGTTCATCCTCTTCTCCGACCCCAACGATACGCTGGGCAGCATCATCGTGATCAGCAACACACCGACATTCACGTTCGACCCGGCTACCATGCAAACCGGCGTGACGTACTACGTGGCTGCCATTGCCGGAAACAACGTGGGCGGAAACGTAGACCTGAACGACCCCTGCTTCGATCTTTCCGACAATGCGGCCGAACTCATCTGGCACCCGCTGCCGGAAGTGGAACTGCAAACCGACAACTCCGACGTGTGCCCCGGCGACTGCCGCACCCTGACGGCGGTGCTGACGGGCACGCCGCCGTTCACACTGACCGTGACCAGCCCGGCGGGAACCACGACCGTGACGTTTCAGAACAACACCGGCACTTTCCAGATATGCCTGCCGCCGGGCGCGCCGCCGGGGAGTTTTACGGTACAGGCGACGGCGCTGACGGATGCATGGTGTGCGTGCCCGTAAAAAGCGCACGCTCCTTTGTCATCCCGTAGGGAACCGTCCG
>JAEUUV010000271.1 GCA_016787285.1 Saprospiraceae bacterium
CGGTTCGCCGTAGTTGCCCGTACCGTCGCAAGCCGTCACGATCACATCGTTCGGGAAGCGCACGAAGTAGTTCTGGTTGTAGGTCGAGATCACACGCTGCGTGCAGGAGCTCGAGTTGCCGTGGCAGTCGAATACACGGAACGTACGCGTGATGGTACCGCGGTTGCAGACCGTGTCGAACAGCGAAATGTTCGTCGAGTGCGACAGACCGCACTGGCCCTGGTATTCCACACCTGTGTCGAGGCAGCAGTTGTCGGCCACCGTCGGTTTGCCATAAGCCCAGAGGCTCGGGTCGAAGTTTTCGCAGGACGTAACCACCTGTGCAGGCGGCTGGCATACCGGCTTGATCTTGTCTTGTACTTCTACCTGAACCATGCACTGGTTGCGCACGGGTTCGCCTTGAGGCGTGATCACGAGGTTGCCGTTCACATCCAACTGGTAGATGTTCAGGATAACCGTTTGCGTCGTGCCTACCTCGCAGCAGTAGAACTTGATGGAGTCGCCTTCGGAGATGGCGCGCTCAAATTCGCTCGGGAACGAGGGGAACAGGCTGGCGCAGCTCGGCGTGCCGCGGATGGCGTTCAGCGCGTTGATGCAATCGCTGTACGGCGACATGCGCTGTACGGTGAAGCGGATGGAACCGCAGTTGTCGTAGGAACCGTCGTCGAAGGTCGTAGCCTTCACCCAGGTAACACCTGCGAATTCGCAAGCGCCGAGGGCCGGCGGAACATCCTGGAAGCCGGCGGGGCCGTAGCAGTCGAACGGATCATCCGTGCCGATAGCCACGATCGTGAATTCGTCGCAAGCCGATACCGGCGGCGTGAAGTCGCGAACGGTAATCGTAGCGGAGCAGGTACGGCTGTTACCGCAGTCGTCAGTAATTTGATATACTACGCGGTGTACACCGATCGGGAGGCAAGGCGTGCTGCCGAGAACGGCCAGCGTATCGCGATCCCAGTAGTTGTTGCCGGGGAAGTCGGAAGCGCCACCATTGACGGTATACATACCGGTCTGCTGGTTGGTCTGCGGATCAAACGTAGTCACCATAGCACTAACGCTCTTGATGCGCGAGCAGTTGTCGGTCACAATAAAGTCGGGCAGATCAACCGTAGCGCAGCACTGGAACGGATCCGTGCTCACCGTGAGGTTGGCCGGGCAGGTGAAGGTCGGAGCCTCCTCGTCAACGATCTTGATGACCTGATCGTAGTCGAAGGTGCCGCCGCACCAGTTCAACACCGTCCATTTGCGGCGAATTTTGTAGGTACCGTCGCACACGTCAATACGAGCGTCGGAGTACGTCCAGCCGATGGTGCAGCCGACAGGTTGGCCGAACACATACGGGAAGCCCTGTACGGTGATGAAATCGTTCGGATCCGCGGTCTTGAGATTCGGCACCTGACGTTTTTCCAGCCATTCCGGCGTCGGGTATACACCGCCACAGCTGATAGCGGTCGAATCCAGCCCATCGTAGTTCGGAGGCATGGAGACATCACCGTTGCTCGGGAGGAACAGGTTGATGATCTGGTTGCAGGTGCTCGTGTTGCCGCTGGCGTCGCGAGCCGTCCATTTACGCGTGATCGTGCGGTCAAGGCCGGAAGCGCAGCTGCCGTCTACTTCCGAATCAATGTAGGACAGGGTCACGTTGGAGCAAGCATCCATAACCGGAACGCCGGCGCCGGCATTTACAACCCAAACGTCGTTCGGGCAGGAGCCAGATTGGCTAACCTGATTGTTCAGCAAGCCATTGGGCAGCGGAACGCAAGCCTTGATCGTCGAAGCATACGTAAACTCAATTTGCGGACGCGGGTTCTCGTTCGGGAAGGCTTCGCCACCGAACAGACCATTCACCCAGCGACCCGGGTTGTTCACGATACGGAGCGTACCGTCGGAAGTTTCAGCCACACCAATTGTAGCAACCACGCGCACGCCGGTACCGCCGCCGTTGTTGGCCACGATGTAGAAGCCGCTGGTAGCGCCGCCGGGCACTGTAAATTGGGTCGTAAACGGAATGTCGAAGAGCAGCACCGTCGGGAAGCCGGCAGTGATGTTTACGTTCACATCGCCGCATAGCGTCCAGCCGGCGTTGGAACCGGCGTTGCCTACGAACGAACCGTTGCGCATGTATGCTTTCAGGCTGTAGGTACCTGCGGCAGAACCTGCAAGCGAAGCCTGAACTTTAACAGATTTGATCGTCAGCGGAGCACCGCTGATGTTCTGTACGTTGTTCATGTAGCCCGACCAGTAGTTGGTGAAAGCCACATTTTGCGTCAGTTTCTTGTCGCCACCGATAATTTCCGGGCAGGCGTCAATCGGCAGCGGGCACGGGTTGACGTTGCAAGGAATCGTAGCGGACGGGCAGTCGAGCACCGGAGCGAGTTTGTCTTCGATCGTGATGTTACCCCAGCATTTGTTGCCGGTTTTCGGATCGGTTACGCGTACCTGGTAGGTTTTGCCCACGTCGCCGGGGCCAAGCGGAGTCGGCACACCGAAGCCCGGGTACACAGGGCCCTCGCTCACACGTTGCCACGGACCGTTGCCGAAGGGCAGCGTTTTGTCTACTTCTACCACATAGTTATCGTAGCAGCCGTACGGGCCACCTTCCAGTACCTGGTCGGCGTTCACGAAAGCGGAGCAGTTCGGATCAAGCGAAATCTGTACCTGGTCGTTGCAGATCAGGGACTGGATAGCGTTCGGGTATTCGTTCACGGTTACCGTGAAGCAGCAGGTAGACGTGTTACCGGCTACGTCGGTAGCGATAAAGCAGTTGGTCGTCGTGCCGATCGGGAATTCAGAACCGGAGGGCAAGCCCAGGGTTTGTACGGCGAAGGCAGGAACTTGAACCAACCCATACAGTACCATGGCAGCCTCTTGAGCGAAGCCGATGGACGAGAATGTTTGCGGGTTGTCCGGCGAAATACCGCAGGGGTTGGCGCCGAGCCAGGTCTGGGTACCGTTGCCGGCCTGGTTGCCGATCGAGTACGGGCTGCTGGTTTGTACTTCCATCAGCACCGTAGCATTGGCCGGGATATTGGCCGTGATCGGGATGTTGATGTTGCCACCACCGATACCTGCGGGCAGGGTTACAGCGGCGGAAGTAGCCAGAAGCGTGCGGTTGGCAAGCGTCACGTTGTACGGAAGGTTCGGGTTGTTCAGGCGGTACAGACGCACGATGAAGTTGGAGCCAACGGCATACGCGCTGTTAACACCGATACGAGCGAACGTCGTTTGGAAACCGGAAGCGAAAGCGCCTGCCGGTTGGGTCAGCACCTGGAAGTAGTGGTTCGGGCCGGCGCTGCAGGACAGCGAGCTGTTTACCAGAAGCGGTGCGGCCGTATCAACAGCCCAGGCAGCCTTGTTGACTGTGAGCGGGCAGTTGTCGGTGAAAGGAACCGAGAACGAGTAGAACGTCGAGCAAAGGCCCGGGCCGAGGTTGAGCGTCACGTTCGGCGGGCAAACGAGCGTGGGCGGCACTTGGTCCACCACGGTGATCGTTTGTGTAACGGACGACACGACGAGACCGTCGGCCGGGTTGATAAGACGCCAGATGATTACGTTTACACCGAGTTGCAGACCGTTCAGGGTCACCGTAGCGGAGTAAGGAATCGACGTGAAGGCACCGCCGTTCACGTTGTACTGGAAGTCGAGTGCGTTTGCAGCGATGCAACCTGCGGGGTTGTGAGCCGGAGCATTCACGCTAACGGGGCCGGGGCAACCGGTGGTCGAAGCACTGATGGTTACGTTGCCCGGTTGAACGAGGTTACAGTTGATTTTGGCAACCTGATCAATCACGGCAGCCCAACCGGCGAAGGTTACGGAGCCGTCGGATACGAACGAGAACGAAAGGCATTCGGCAGCGTTCGCACCTACGGCAGCAGCGCCCTGGTTGGCGATGATCGTGCCGGGGTTGTTGTAGAAACCACCTGCCGGAGCGCCACCTTGAACCGGAACTGCACCGCCGCCTTGTACCTGGTTGGTACCGGCTACGTTGGAGTTAAAGATGTAGAGCGGGTCCCAACCGTTTTCCACCGTGAAGGAGGAGAACGTCGCGCGAACGCGGAAGTTGGTGCTGTTGCTCGGCGCGAAAGTAACTGCATTGCCGAGGTAGAACATGTTTGTGCCGTAGTTACCAGCCACACCACCATTGTCGTAGTAGTTGAAGTTGCCGGCGGGAGGCGGTGTGGTCACCGTAAAGGTACCGGCGTTGAAGTTAAGCGGGTGGTTGACCGTTGCCTGAGAGAATGCCCCGTACGACGCGAGACATCCCAGCAAAGCCAAAACCCATAGTGTGGTATTTCTCTTTTTCATGAGATGAAATTTGTTTAAACAATTCAAAAGATAAAGGACAATTGATTGCACGATAAATGCCAGGAAATTTAATTCGAAAGCCTGGTTTTCATGTCGTTGATCAGGTCGTTACGCTGACCCTGATTGAGCGATACCCCCGGAATGTCTTCCGACATCGGACGGAAGGCTGTGTTAGCCAACGGATTGGTAATGGCGCTGTACACAGGCTCGCCGGCATTAAGGCGGTTGTAGACGAACTTGTAGTAGTGCACTTTGATGTAGCTAACCGAGCCGATGATCTCAACAGTAGGATCAGCGTGCAGATTCATTACATCAATGAAGATGCGATTCATAGCCTCACCATTGTCTACCCAGTTGGTCGGCCATGTTTCTGCACCTGATGACTGCGCCTCGGCACGCGAAGTG
Source organism: Saprospiraceae bacterium (assembly GCA_016787285.1). Classification (GTDB taxonomy): domain Bacteria; phylum Bacteroidota; class Bacteroidia; order Chitinophagales; family Saprospiraceae; genus M3007. Next base: position 4,711 of record JAEUUV010000271.1, read on the forward strand.
CTGAACAGCA
>JAEUUV010000299.1 GCA_016787285.1 Saprospiraceae bacterium
TTCTCACCGGGTCAAAAAGGCATCTTTTGAAGCCATGCGGCATCATTTTTTCAATCCATAGCACCACTATGCATTTCAAAAATGATTTTGCCTGACTCCAAAACCTGCTCTTTTTGACTCCGGCAGAATAACTCAAACAACTTCTAAAATTTGCATCTCGTTAAACGCTGTAAGTTCGCCGAGTCAAAGCGACCTGATCAATACGTATCCACCTATGACGAAGCACCTCCGCCTTTCTTTTGCCATTCTGGCCGTTTCGGCCCTTGTTTTCCCGTTTTGCAAAAAAACAGAAATCACCGACCCGGCGCCCGACAACCTCGCTGTTATCCAGAAGTACCTGAACCTCGATTTTAACAACTTGCCCAACTATGCCAATCCGGCGTTTCCGGTGCACTACGACGCCAATGTGCGGGCACAGGACAATGCCCCCAGCCTCAATCCGGTAACCAATGCGGGCGCCGCGCTCGGACGGGTACTTTTTTACGACAAAAACCTGAGTCGCAACAACACCATTTCCTGCGCCAGTTGCCATGTGCAGGAAAAAGCCTTCAGCGACGAAAGCACCTTCAGCCGCGGCTTCGAGGGCGGGCTTACCGGTGCACACTCCATGCGTCTGGCCAATGCCAATTTCTATACTGCCGAGCGCATGTTCTGGAACAAACGCGCCCAAGACCTCGAAGATCAGGTGACCCAGCCCGTGAAAGACCCGGTGGAGATGGGTTTTGATGCAACTCACGGCGGTTTCGGAGCGCTGATTGCGAAAATGCAGGGGCTGGAATATTACCCGGCCTTGTTCGAGGAGGTGTTCGGCAGCCGGGAGATCACCGAAGAAAAGGCAAAACGCGCCCTGGCGCAATTTGTGCGCAGCATGGTGTCCACGGGCAGCCGCTTCGACGCGGGCTTCGCAGCCGTGTACAATCCTGCACTGCCAGGTGCAGGCAACGGCGCACCATTCCCCAATTTCACCCAGCAGGAAAACCGGGGCAAACAACTGTTCATCCTCGGCCCGCCGCAGGGCGTGGCTTGCGCGGCCTGCCACAACCTGCCGACATTTGCCCTCAACCAAACCAGCCTGAGCAACGGCCTCAATGCCGGCGAAACGGTTGTGTTCAAGTCGCCCTCGCTGAAAAACGTGGCAGTGGCCGGCCCCTTCATGCACGATGGGCGTTTCGCCACGCTGGAGGAAGTGGTCGAACATTACAACTCCGGTGTGCAGCCCGGCCCGGCCCTCGACCCGCGCCTGCGCATCCCGCCCGGCCAGCCCAATGCAGGCCAACCGCTGCGCCTCAACCTGAGTGCCGACGACAAGGCCGCGCTCGTCGCCTTCCTGCGCACCCTGACGGACGAGGCTATGCTCACAGACCCGAAGTTTGGCGACCCGTTTCGGTAGTTTGGAGTGTTGGGTTTTGAGTTTTGAGTGATGTGGAGCATAACGCGCTATTTCCCCTTCCCCAACCCCTTCTGTTCCCAAATCCGGATCAGCCGCATTTCTTCTTCGTTCGGCAGGCGGTTGTGCGCGCCGCGGACCTGCACGATCCGGCGCCGGGTATCCAGTTCGATCGTGATCATGCGCTCGAAGGCATCTGGCGTCTCCGCTTCGCGGCGCAGCGACCAGATGGAACTGTACCCCTGGGCGCAGCGGCCGGCATAACCCGCCACGCAGTGGGACATGGCCCGGCCTTCGGCCCAAAGGGCTTCAGCGGTGCAAAGTTGCACGATGCGGTAGCGCGCGCCGTTTTTGGCGGTGTACAGGAGGCCCTTGCCGGGCGCCGGCTTCCAGGTTTTCGGCAAATGCGCCAATTGCCGGTGTGTGGCCAAGTCCCGGTGCCACTCCTCCATGCGGCGCAGCAAGGCTTCCGGACTACGACCCTTGAGCGCGAATTGCGGGTTTTGTGTGCGGCAATGCCACAGATAATCGAGCAAGGGCCGCACCTGCTGCCGCCAAATTTTCGACTCGTGCCGGGTTAGAAATTCGATGGCATGTGTCAGAAAGCGGTCGTCGTCCCAGCCTTCGAGGTGGCCGGCATGCGCGTTCAGTTCCTGCACCAGCGCAATAGATCCACCCGACACAGCCACCCGCGCGAAAAGAAAGGCATCCTGCCAGTTGGTGTTGGCAGGCAGCAGGGAAAAACGGTGCGCGGCTTTGGCGTTCAGCGGAAAACGCAATCCCGGCGCCGTGCGCAGCGGTTTTCCCGCACACAAGTGCCGGCAAACCGTGTGCGGAACCTGTTCGAAGTTGCTCAGCACAATAGCCGGCAACCAGTGGAAAAGCGGCTGGGTAGGCAGGGGTTGGTATCGCCGCTCGTCGAAACAACCGGCTTCCTGCAAATGCAGGGCAAAGCGTCTGGAACGGTTGTACAGCCACTGCTCGAAGAGCGGCAGGCCTTGCCGGGCTACAATCAGTAAGGCCGTATCCGGGTCGAAACGTCGGAGTAACACCGGAAAAACATACGCGGCAAACTGAACGGCGGCGAATGCCGCATTGCGCAGGGTGAGCGGGTTGATCGCCGCCTTTCCCCTAACCCGCCAGATTATGGTTCGTATGGAAATGCTGGTGAAAAAATGGATTGTCAGCCTGTTTTCCGGGCAGGAAAACCGTTCGTCGGAAATAGCCGACACCAGAAACTCTGCGTACAACTTGCGCAATTTCTGATGTTCCGACTTTTTAAACCAGCAGTCGTTGGCCAACTTGAACAACCATGCTTGCGTATACACTGCCGGACGTTTGTTCCGAAATACCTGATCAAGCCATTTCTTGTAAGCCAGCAGGGTATCCATGCCGCTGCGATCCTGTACCCGAAACGCGGTGTCAACGATATGCAGCCAATATTCCGGGGCCGCGGCGAGGTTGGGGTCTTTTGGCCACAGGTGTTTTTTCAAAAACTGGTAAAACGGGCGGTCAAGCACGCCCATACCGTACAAAAGGTCGCCCAACGCCCCTTCCCGAATTTGCCGGTAGTACCGGTGGCGACTTTTCTCCAGCAACTCGCCCAGTTCGGGGCATTCCTGCACGAGCGCAGCCAGATCCGGATCGGATGCCAGTGCGCTGCATTCGCGCTGGTCAATATCGGTGTGAGCAAGGGTTTGCATGGTGTGAAAAAATCGGGTGATCTGGGGCGGACGAAATTCCCGCCTTATAGCACGGTTAGCGATTTGCGAGGGGCATAATGCGAAAGGGTAGTGCAAAAGTTCCGGCGGGGCCGCCTGAACCATTTTTTCAATAACGCAGCAGGGGCGTGGCTGCTCGTTGCAACCACGCCCCTGTCCGGCGCGAGCAGGTGGCGGAATTATTTCACCACCACCAGGCGACGGGTTACCGCCGTTTGATCCACCTTCAATTGTACCAGATAAACGCCTGCCGGCAAACTGCGCACGCTGAATTCAATCTGCCCGGCATTCCATTCGCGTAATTCGGCCTCGACGGCCCGGCCGCCCAAATCCAGTATTTGGCACAGCGGTGGATTCGACAACGGTCGGTTGAAACGAACCCGCACCACATCGCTGCCGGGGTTCGGTGCGATAACCAGCCCCTGTGCCCAGTCCGGCTCGTTGGCGCCGACCACATTGTCCACCACAATTTCGGTGCTTTCCAAGGGACAACCGTTGGCGTCGGTCACTACGCAGTGGTATTTCCCGGCGAACAGGTTGGCGAGGTCTTCCGTTTGGCCGACGGCCATAGTACCCAGGAACCAGGCAAATGTGTACGGCGGCGTGCCGCCCGATACGGTGATGTTTATCGCGCCTACTCCTGTGCTGTTGGTGTCGTTTATCACCTGACTGATTTCCAGGAGCAACGCCGGGGCGACCGTCACGGTGAACTCGCAATCAGCGCTCAAGCCGTTGAGTTTAGTATACCGGAACATTTGCAGGGTGGTTCCGACCGGGAATTCGGCTCCGGAGGGCAAGCCTTCCAGTTGGGTCATCCGGTTCGGATCGAACGCGACGCAGACCTCATCGTTTACCTGCGGCAGGGAAAATGTTACCGTCCGTTGGCAGAAACCCACGGAAATATGCTCCGGGCAGATGACAGCCGGTGGTACCAGGTCCTGCACGATCAGCGGCACCTCGCCGGTGGTCACGTTGCCGCTGTTGTCGGTCGCCGTCACGGTAATGATTCGCACGCCAAGATCGGCGCAGCCAAATTCAACCGGTTCGGCTACGAAACTAACCAGAACACAATTGTCGAAACTGCCGGCATCGAAATCCTGGGCCGTCAGGACGAGCTGCCCGGCGGCGTCCAGCGAGCGGGTCAGTTCGGCCAGTTGAAGCACGGGCGGCGTGGTGTCTATGGTGAAAATCTCGACTTCGAGTGTGGCTGTACATCCCCGGGCATCGGTTGCGGTAACGGTGTAAATTCCCTCGGCGAGATTGGTCGGTTCGGTTGTCTGGGCGCCGTTCGACCAGAGCAGTTCGACCGGATTCTCGCCGTTCCGAACTTCAATCGTCACCGATCCGGTTGCCTCGCCGGGACAGGAATTGTCCACATGCCCGGTTTCGACCAGTTCCAGTGTACATCCGGCATACGCTACTTCAGCCGTAGCGGTAGCCGTACACCAATTGCTGAAGGTTACGGTCACCGTGTAGATGCCCGGCGCCAGGCCGGTGATGGTGGGCGTCGTTTCGCCGTTGCTCCAGTAGTAGGCCTCGGGAACAGGCAAACCCGTGACAACGGCCGTGATGGAGGCGTTGCTGCCGCCCGTACTGTCCAGCGCGACCTCCATGGTGATCGTGATGGAATCAGGCTCCGGAACATGGAAGGTTTGGTGCAGGTAGCAGGATTTTCCACCGCTGTACGATGTACCGGTGATACCCACCCAGTAATCGCCGCCGGTTAGTCCGTATGCACTCGAACCGACACTTCCGTTTGACCACAGATATTCGTGTGTCCATCCGCCACTGACGCTATATATCCAGATTTGTCCGCTGGCCTCCTTCGGGCAATAGGGAGGCGTGATGCTGTATCCGGTGATTTGAAGCGATGAATTCCCGACTACTGTGATGGCATCCTGTATGGTGCAGTTGCCAATGGTTACGGTCACGTAATAGGGGCCGGGCTGATATACGTGAGGTTCAGGTCCATTATAGATGAATCCGTTCGGTCCTGCCCATTGCCAACTCATGTTTTCGTACGGGAAGTATCCGGCTACCTTGATCGGAACGCCCCCGCACCCGCAACTGTCGGCGGAAAGTGTGAGGAACGACGGCTGGTTGTTGCGCAGCAGGTCAACCCGCAGATCGCGCACGCAGCCATCCTGGTTTCCTGCCCGGGCGATGACGAATCCCCAGCCTTCGTTTTCCGGCATGGACATGGTCAATTCCGTGCTGTACAAGCCGTTTTCCACATACCAGCCTTCGAATGTGGCCTTGGTCGTGTCCAGCACGGCTGTGAGGGTAACGACATCGCCCTGGCAAAAGGTCGGGTCGCCGGAAATGCTGATTTCGGGTCCGTCGGTTGCACTGGTTATATCCACCGTATCCCGGGCGATACAGCCGTTGAACTGGCTTTGAACTGTAAGCACATATTTGCCCGGACGATCCACCGTGGGTGTTGTCTCAAAGCGGCTGCTCACCAAATGCCCGCCTTGCAGGGCCTCCCACCGGATATCCAGTTTGGGATGGTCGCTGCCGTTTGGCGAAACGACACTTTGCAACACCACGGTGTCGGTAGAGCAATTCAGTTGAAGATCGGGGCCGGCATCGGCCAAGGGATGAAGCATGTCGGAAGTGACGATGACCGAATCGGTATCCGTGCAGCCGCTGGTTGACGCCGTTGCCGTAAGGTAGTAGGTCGCCGCCCCCCGGACGACAATCTCCAGTTGGTTCGGGTCCGACAGAATCTCGCCTCCGGCTCCGGCCACCCATTGCAGCAGTGCTTCCGTCGGCGTAGCCGGTTTCACACCTTCTTCATAGTAAATGTAGGCAATATCGTTGTAGCAGGAAATCGGGTGGTTCACCTTGAGTGGCGGTATATGGACTGTTTCGGCGTAGCTGCTGAATTCACCCGCACGCGTACAATTGTTTGCGTCGGTTACGGTAACCGTATAGTTGGCGCCGGGGAAGGGTATATTGCTTTGGGTGGGGCCTTGCACGCCGTTGCTCCAGACGAACTGATAAGGCTGCACGCCGCCGGTACCTTTTACCGTCAGTTCGCCCAAATTTCCCTGACAATCCGGCGGGTCGTTCGACGCGATTTGCATCAGGAGAAACTCTGGTTCTGTGATGGTAACAGACAGTGCTTTGGTTGAGCCTTTGGCATCTGTGATCGTGACGGAGTAGGTACCGGCCCACACACTGCTCAGGTCTTCAGAGTAATATTTTTGATAACTGTACGGGCCTTGCCATTGGAAAACAAACGGGCAATTCCCCTGCGTCACGTTGATGTCAATGGCGCCTTTTGCCTCGCCACGGCATTTCGGGTTGGTGATCGCGACTACCTCGGCATCTACCGGTGGGCCGGAAGGCGGGGGCGCCGAACTGTACAGTTCGATCCCGGCCAAAGCGGTTTTGGCGACAAACAACACTTCATCATCGGTAGCGACCAGGTTATTGGGGTTGGAGCCGGTGGCGCCGGGTTCGATGTCGCCGACGAGTTCCGTGTTGGCAAAGGTGCCGTCGCTGCTCCAGAGTTCGTAGCCGTGCATATCGTCATACGCGGAAAAATACACGCGGTCGCCCAGCACGGTCAGGTAACGGGGCGACGAACCGGCGTTGGGTGCTGTGTAAATGTCCCGCACCATGTACGTGTTCGCATCCGTGCCGTTGCTGCGCCAGAGTTCCGAACCATGTGTACCGTCGGATGCCTGAAAGAACAGGGCGTCGGACGTGCCGGCAAAGTAATCAATGGAAGAGCCGTTTGCGCCCGGGTTCATGTCTTTCACCAGTACCGTGGAGGCCTCCGAACCGGTGCTGCGCCAGAGTTCATTGCCGTGCGTGCCGTCGTTTCCGATGAAAAAAAGTACATTTCCAAACGTGTGAAAGGGTTCGTAGGGCAATCCGGACGCCGTGCCGGGGTTGATGTCCCGAACCATTTTGGTGCCGGCGGTGGAGCCGTCCGTCACCCACAGTTCGCTGCCGTGCGTGTTGTCGCTGCCGGAAAAAAACAACTGACCCGAGGCAACAGCCATGTACCCGATGCCACCGGCTGTGGAGCCGGGCACCATGTCGTACACCAGCGAGGTGCCGGCGGCTGTGCCGTCCGATTTCCAGAGGCACTCCCCGATGGTGGTGGTGGCCGAAAAAAAGAGGGTGTCTTTGAACACCGTCAGCGACCCGGGTGCACTGCTATTGGTGCCCGGGCGAATGTCGGACACTAAATATGTGCCGCTGCCCGTGCCGTCGGAACGCCAGAGTTCCCTCCCGTTGGCGCTGGTGATGGCTGTAAAATACAGGATGCTGCCCTTGCGACAGAAATCGTCGGGGGCCGAACCGTTCGATCCGGCGTAGATGTCTTTCACTAAATACGTGCCGGCTTCCGTTCCGTTGGTGGCCCACAGTTCCCGGCCATTAGTTGTATTGTTTGCCGTGAAAAACACCAGGGTACCTACGCGCATGAAATTCGTCGGGTAGCCGGACTGATTAAAATCTTTGACGAGCACCGTCCCCTCGCAGGTGCCGTCGGTTTTCCACAAATTCCCGGAAGCATTCAAAAACGCCACCGGATCGCCGGCAGGGCCGATGGCTTCGACTGAGGTATACGTATTCTGGCCGGGAATAAAATCCATGATCATACGCTGCGCGCCGGCGCTTCCACACAGCAGAAGAGCCGACACAACGAGCGACAAAAACTTGCGATACTGAATCCTTGTCTTTTCCATAATCCCATAAATTGTGTGAAGAAATACACCTGAACGGGTGCATAAACCTACACAACTGACGGGCAGACAGCTGCTGAGTGCAGTCAGGAGCGGGGGTGATTTTGGGCTTGGGGGTGGAAGGGATTTACTTGTCGGCTAGGGCGATGGCTTCAGCCACGATACCGGCGGTCAGGCCCTCCAAATCACGTCGGTTGCCCTGCCGGGTAAATTCCCCTTTGCGAATTTTTCCATTGAAAACGATCCCCCGGACGGTGAGTAGCTCCCCGTCCAGCGTGTATCTCCCCTTGATGGAATAGGCATCATCATATCGGATCACATCGAAGAAAATAATACCTCTGGATGTCGCGCCGACAGAGGCGTCCAGCAACCGGGCATCCAGTTGGCTGGACAAACCGATCACATCGTCCACCAGATTCTCTTCCTGAAAATTGCTGCGGATGAAAACCGGCTTTACCGATGCAAGAGGAATTTGTACATCCTCCGTCACCAGGCCGATGTCGTAACTGGAGGAATTTGCAGGGGCAGCCAGAGTAGGCGTTTGGATACCACCGATCTCGCCCGCAAATAACGGCACCTGATCCCGAGCGAACTGAAACAACTGCATGACATCCACGCTTTTGCCTTCCCGGAGAGCGGCCCCGCTTATGCCCAGCAGGAGGCTGTAGGTAAGCAATCCCTGGCCGTATCGGCTGGCTTCGTAACTCACCTTGTCGGCAGCGCTTCCGGCCAGCACGAACATACCCGTGCGATCTTTCATTCGATCCAATGCCCGTGCCTGCTCCGGGAGAATATTGCTTTTGACAAGCAAGTCGTCCACGACCTTTCCGGAAGAACAGGCATCGAGGATCATGACCTGTTTTTGCGCTGCAATACTGTTCAGCCAACGGGTCAGTTCGTTCGTAGAGATGGTATAACGGGTACGAACGACCGGATCCGTCAGGTCGCCGGAGGAAACGTCTTTGGTCAGGTAGTAAAACTGTTCATTTTCTTGCGCGCCAAACGTAACGCCATGGCCGGAGAAATAGACCACCAACACGTCTTCAGGCCGCGCAGTGCCGGCAATGGAATCAAAGGCGGCGCGAATATTTTCCTTGTTCGCCGGTCGGGAACCTGAGCCAATATCGGTTGAAAACCAATCGACTCGCACCTTGTCGGCGCCAAAAAGAAGGCCGGCCGTTTGCCTGAGCGCATGCGCCATGTCCCTCGAATCCTTATCGGCGTAGCGCAGGTCGAGATGACTCCCGTTGTAATCGGAAGTGCCGACCACAACCGCAAAATACCGGGGCGCCCGGGCGGTTTCGACGGCAACAGGATGAGCGCCGGTTGTACCTTTTCTGCGCAGGAAATCAGCGCTGTAATCCAAGGCGAGCGCATTGCTTTTAAGCCAACCCTCCGAGTTGTAAACACGGAGGCTGATTTGGTTCAGGGTGTCGGTCCGGTAGTATTTTTCAAATGGTGTCAAGGCAATAGAAAGTGCAGTATCCCGCGGGGCATTGACATCTTCCAACACCTCCTTGCTGTTGACAAACATACTGACTTTCCCAATGCCGCCATTGCGCGGTCGGAGACGGATGCGAAGCGTATCGTTTTCGATGATTGCCCAGGCTTCCGGGTACATTTCCACGGAATCAAACAACTTAACGTCCCGAAATCCCCGGCCGTCCAGGGTGGTGGCATTCAGAAAAAGTCCGGGTTCGTAATACCGCTCTTTGAGTTGTTCAAACTCGATTACTTCACGCTCAACCAAATAGTACATGGATTTCATAGCGCCCGGAGTAGCATCAAACAGGCCCGATGTGTGCATAACCACCCAGTCGGAGTCGTTCAGTAAATAGATCGCCAGAATCTCGGCGCCGGTTTTCGGATTCCAGTACCGGATGGTACCATCCCAACTTGATGTGACGATAAACTGGCCGTCGTGACTGTAGCGGGCGGACGTAACCCCGCCTTTATGACCGGACAAGGTAAGAGCTGGCGTGCCGGTAGCCGTTTCCCACACCGTCGCCGTACCATCGAAACAGGCCGTCACGATAAACCGGCCATCCGGGCTGAAATCTACGGTAGGTATCAATGTGGGATTTTTGAGCGTAAAAAGCCGTTTTCCTGTAGCGGTCTCCCAGATTCCGGCTGTATGGTCTCCACTGGCAGTAGCCATATACCGGCCATCGGGGCTGAACCGGGCGTCGTAAACGATCCACGAATGCTCGGCAAGCGTGCGGACGGAGTCGCCCGATGATGCATCCCAAATCCGTACGGTTTTGTCTCTGCTTCCCGAAATGATAAACCGGCTGTCGGGGCTGAAGGAAACGGAAAAAATCTCGGAGTAGTGGCCGCGCATTACCTGCTTGACCTGTTTTCTTTTGACATCCCAAACGGCGATCTTTAAGTCTGTTGTGGCCACGCAAACAGATTGCCCGTCCGGACTATAACTGATCGCGTAGACGCCTGTTGTGTCATTTCCCACGGTAAATGTTTCCAACAACTTTCCGGTCCCGGCATCCCAAACCTTTAGGACATTATCTCTCCTGCTTCCGGTGGCAATATTGCGGCTATCCGGACTGTAGGCATGACAAACAACAAAATCTCTGTGTCCACCCAGAACATGCCCCACTTTACCCGTTGAGATGTCCCATATCCTGACTGTGCTGTCCCGGTAGGCTGCGGCGAACTGCCGACCGTCGGGGCTGCACCAAACCCTGTCACTTACCCAAGCGCGTCCCTTTAGGTCTCGGATCATTTTTCCCGTAGCGACATCCCAGACTTTAGCGGTATAATCCAATCCCCCTGTGGTCACGATAAACCGGCCATCCCGGCTGAATTTAGCCGAACCAACGCCTTCCTTGTGACCGGCCAGCGTGTGCACCAGGTTTCCGGTGCCGGCTTCCCAGACTCTGGCTGTGTGGTCCTGGCTGCCGGTGAGTATCCGGCTCCCGTCGGGACTGTATTCGGCAATGCCGACCATGTTTTCGTGGCCAATCAGGATATGCACCAGGTTTCCTGTCAGCGCATCCCAAACCCGCGCGGTAGAATCGTTGCTTCCCGACAGCAAATATCGGCCGTCGGGACTATAAACTATGAGAAGTACCGGTTGGGTATGTCCCATAAGGGTTCGGATTAGTTCACCCGTTCTGGCATCCCAAAGTTTCACCGTGGTATCCCGACTTGCCGTGGCTACATATCGGCTGTCGGGACTGAAACAGCAAGACAAAACATTGTGCTTATGTCCTTTCAGGGTCTGGATCAATGTATCGTTTTGCACATTCCATATACGTGCTGTGGAATCTGCGGTTCTTACGGCAACAAGGCGGCTGTCAGGACTGAAAGTAGCCCGTGAATGTCCCTTGATTTCATGTAACAGGTTCCCGGTCTCGGCATCCCATATCTTTACTGTTTTATCAAGCCCGGCAGTCACAACGTGCTTGCCGTTTGGGCTATAATCAACCGTTGTAATATTGCCATGTTTGCCATCCAGTTTATGAACCAGTTTACCGGTAGGCGTATGCCAAATGTAGGCCGATCCACTACCGTGGTAAGCCGTTAAAAAATGCTTGCCATCCGGGCTGAACCGGACGTTTCCTCCGGATTTTACAACATCGTCGAGCACCAATCCAGTGCGCATATCCCATAGTTTGGCTGTGCCGTCTGAACTGCCGGTCAACACCAATTGCCCGTCGGGACTAAAACAGGCGGAAGTCACGGCACCGGTATGGCCGGCAGGTGGTACCAACCGGGGTTGAATGGAATCCCCTTGTGCGGAAATTTGCTGAATTTGAACGTATCCTGTCAGAAAGGCCCAACAAAAAACAAGTGTTTTTTTCATGCGGTATGGGTTTGGTAAAATGAACACGCTGATTCGCAAAACAAAGATAGGGCTTGTCCTGTCGTATGCTACGTGATCGAAAAAGAAAGGTGCAAAAGCAAATAGCCTTGTTCCTGTGCCTGTTTCCTGACTTAATGAGCACATGTCCGGGTGGTTTTGAAATTTTTAAGCAAATTTCTGAAAAGTCCGACGCCTGCACTACGTACTGAAATCCTGCTGCCGGCTTGAAACAAACGCGGAAATGCCATAATTACGGATAAAGCCCCAATTGCATCAATTTTCT
>JAEUUV010000333.1 GCA_016787285.1 Saprospiraceae bacterium
TTTTTTACCAAATCAATCCATCTCCATGCGTTTCCGCTTGCTCCCGTTATTTGCTCTGCTCCTGTTTTTCCTGCCTGCCTCCGCCCAGAAATACCTCGACATGATTGAGGCCGGCACCTACACCCTCGACGCCATCCGGCAGGAAGCCGAGGCGTATTTCAACACCGCCGGTCGCGGACGCGGTACCGGCTACAAACAATTCAAACGCTGGGAATACGTGGCCCAGATGGAACTGGACGCATCGGGCATCAAAATCGCCAACTACGACCTGAGCCGCCTCGCCCGCGACTACCGCCGCGCCGAACGCCTGCGCCAGGCGGAGTCCGGCGGCTTTGCCGGCGACTGGAAAGAACTCGGCCCCACCTACAAAAACGCCACCTCCAGTTGGAATCCGGGCGTGGGACGCGTCACCTCCATCGGCATTGACCCCAACAACAACAACCACCTCATCATCGGCAGCCCCACTGGCGGCGTATGGAAGACCCTCGACGGCAGTACCACCTGGACCAACCTCACCGACGAGTACTCCACCGTGGACGTATACGCCCTCGAAATTTCCCCCTGGAACAGCGACCACTATCTCTGGGGCAGCACCTCGGGACGCGTTTTCCGCTCCACCGACGGCGGCGCTACCTGGAACACCACCGGCAACGTCGGCGGCAGCGGACGCGTGAGCCGCATCCAGTACCACCCCACCGACCCCAACACGGTGTATGCTGTGTCCGAATCCAACGGTCTGTACCGTTCCACCAACGGCGGCGTCTCCTGGAGCGCCGTTTCCGGCGCAAGCGGCACCTCCGGCTACGATGTGGAGTTCAAACCCGGCGACCCGAATACGATCTATTTCTCCGGCAGAAACGTGTACCGCTCCACCAACGGCGGCACATCGTTTACCCAGATCAGCGGCTTCGGAACAGCCAGCAACAACTATAAAATGATGGGTGTGTCGCCCGCAAACCCGGCCGTGGTATACGTGCTGGAATCGAATGGCGGCGTCTTTGGCGCGTTTTACAAATCCATCAACAGTGGCGCTTCCTACACCAAACTCATCGCCGGCGACACCATCAATTTCTTCGGCTACAGCGCTACTGCCGACGATGACCGGGGCCAGGCTCCGCGCGACATGGACGTGGCCGTTCGCCTTACCAATGCCGACGAAGTGCATATCGCCGGCATTCATACCTGGAAATCCGTGAACGGCGGCGTCTCGTTCGCGCTTACGTCGCACTGGGTTCCCAGCACCGCCGCCTCGCTCGGCGTGGGCTACAACCACGCCGACGTGGATATCCTGAAATTCAAAGGCGACACGCTCTATGTGGGCACCGACGGCGGCATTTACCGCAGTACCAACGGCGCGGCCACGTTCATTGACCGTTCCATCGGCCTTGGCATCCGGGAGTTTTACAAAATCGGCGTATCCAAAACCAACCCGAATGTGGTGTCCGGTGGCGCGCAGGACAACGGCACCAGCGTCATGCGCGGCGCCAACCGCAGCTGGTCGGACTGGCTCGGCGCCGACGGTATGGAATCGTTCGTGGACTGGAACAACGCCAACATCCTGTACGGCACCTCCCAAAACGGCTCCATGTACCGTTCCAGCAATCAGGGCAACTCCTACTCCTCCATTTCCAAACCACCGAATGTGGAAGACGGCGCCTGGATCACGCCTTTTGAACAAGACCCCCAGTTTGCCGCTACCATCTACGCCGCGTTCGCCGATGTGTGGAAAACCAGCAACAACGGCGGCACCTGGACGAAAATCTCCGACTTCGGGAGCACAGAAAATATAAACCACATGAAACTCGCGCCTTCCGACAACAAACGCATCTATGTGGCGCGCGGCTCCTCGCTGTTTACCACCGCCAACGGCGGCGCCAACTGGATTACCATCACTTCCGCCTGGGGCACCAACAGCATCAGTTTCATCGCCGTACACCCGCTGGATCCGCAGCGCCTGCTCATCGTCACGTCGTCCAACGTGTACCACAGCACCAATGCCGGCAGTACCTGGACGAACATCAGCAGTGGCCTTCCCACCGGCACGAAGTACTGCGCTGCCTGGGAAAACAAAGGCAAAAACGGCATCTACGTCGGCGGTTTCGGGTTTGTGTCGTACACCAACGACGACCTCGGCGGCCAGTGGGTCGGCTTCTTCGAGGGCCTGCCCAATGCGCGGGTGTACGAACTGGAGATCAACTACGTGTCCAACACCATTTTCGCGGGCACTTACGGGCGTGGCCTGTGGGAATCGCCGCTGTACCAACTGGCCCCACCCGACGTGGCGTTTGAAGCCGACAAGCGCGCAGGCTGCCGGGAAATGACCGTGCAGTTCAGCGACAAATCCACCAACAACCCCAACACCTGGAGCTGGACCTTCGAGGGCGGCACACCGGCCACGTCCACCCTGCAAAATCCCGCGGTTACCTTCAGCGGAAAAGGCGCGTACACCGTACGCCTCACCGCTACCAACAACGCCGGCGGAAATACGCACGAGGAAGTCGGATACATCGTGCTGGAAGGCCCCGCCACACCTGCCGTGACGGCCGGTGAGCGCTGCGGCCCCGGCCCGGTATCGTTGCAGGCAACGGCTGCCGCGGGCGAACAAATCCGCTGGTACGCTGCAGAAAATGCAACCGCCCCGCTGTTCACCGGCGATGTGTTCAGCACCGATATCACCCAAACCAGCACCTTTTTTGCGGCAGCAGGTACAGGCACGCTGCTGGTGCAACGCGTCGGCCCGGTCTCCAACACCATCGGCGGTGGCAGCGACCACGGCGGAAACCAGTTTTTGATTTTCGACGCAACAAAGTCCTTCCGCCTGAAATCCGCCAAAGTGTACGCCGTCGGCGCCAAAAACCGCACATTCCAGGTGCGTACCGCAAGCGGCGCCGTTCTGCTGGAAAAAACAGTATTCGTGAACGACGGTGAAAGCCGCGTTGACCTCGACCTCGACATTCCCGCCGGCGCCGACCTGCAAATCGGCTGCCTGAGCGGCGCCAACCTGTACCGCAACAATGCCGGCGTGGCATATCCGTACAGCATTTCCGGTCTGGTCTCAATCAAATCCTCCACCGCCGGCGCGGATTACTACTACTACCTGTACGACATCGAGGTGGAGCGCAACGACCTGTGCGAAAGCGACCGTGTGCCGGTGACCGCCACAGTACACCTGCCGCCCGATGCGCCGACGCTTTCCGCCGACGGCGCTACCGCGCTTTGCCCCGGCGCCTCGGTGTTGCTTACGGCGGAAAATGTGTGCTCCGGCTGTACCGTGCAGTGGTCGAACGGCGAAACCGGCCCGAGCATCAGCGTTTCCGCCGCAGGCGCCTACTCGGCAATCGTCGGCAACAACGCCGGCAACGGGTGCAGCGAAAGCCCGGCTTCCGCCGAAATCAGCGTGACGGCGCTTGCCCTGCCCGATGTGCCCGGTGTTTCAGCCGCCGGAACCACCACGCTCTGCCCCGGCGAGTCGGTGGTGTTGACTGCAGAAAATATTTGCGCGGGCTGCACCGTGCAGTGGTCAAACGGCGAAACCACACCCGAAATCACGGTTTCCGCCGCAGGCGACTACTCCGCCACGGCCGGCAATACCTGCGGCACCAGCCCGGCTTCCGACATTTTGGCGGTAGCCGCCGCTGCGCCGCCTGCCGCGCCGACGGTTTCATTTTCCGGAAACACCACGCTCTGCCCCGGCGAGTCGGTGGTGTTGACGGCGGAGAACCTGTGCGCCGGCTGTACCGTCACTTGGTCGAACGGTGAAACCACACCCGAAATCACGGTTTTTGCCGCAGGCGACTACACCGCTGCGGTGGACGACAACAGCAACACCACTTGCAGCCAAAGCCCGGCCTCCAATAGCGTCGCCGTTGCCACCGCACAGGCGCCCGACGCACCTGCCGTCGTAGCCTCCGGCCCCACCTCGTTGTGCGGCGGTGAAACGGTGGTGCTGGCGGTGGATAACCTGTGCGCAGGCTGTTCCGTGCTCTGGTCTACCGGCGAAACCACCGCCGCCATCACCGTGGCTACCGACGGCGCGTACACCGCCACCGTCGCCAATATGTGCGGCGAAAGCCCGGCCTCCGGGGCTATCGTAGTCACCACCGGCACCGCGCCCAACGCGCCGCTGCTAAGCGCTTCGGCTACCGTACTTTGTCCGGGCCAAACTATTGAACTCACCGCCGGAAACCTGTGTGCCGATTGCAGTGTACTCTGGAGCACCGGCGATACCGGCCCGGCCATCACAGTTTCCACCGAAGGCGCCTACACCGCTACGGTCACCAATGCCTGCGGCACCAGCCCGGCTTCCGCAGCCGTCGCCATCACTACCGGAACGCTGCCGGAAACGCCGGCGATTTCGGTTGCGGGTTCCACCTTGCTGTGCCCCGGCGAGACGGTCGAATTGACGGTGGAAAACCTGTGCGCCGGCTGTACCGTCACCTGGTCGAACGGTGAAACTGCGTCTGCCGTCACCGTGTCGAGCGAAGGGGTATTTTACGCTACTGCCGCCAACGTCTGCGGCATCAGTTCGGCTTCCGAACCGGTGGCCGTTTCCACAGAAACCCTGCCCGCTGCGCCTGTCGTTTCGGCCTCGGGTTCCATAGTACTCTGCCCCGGCCAAACGCTGGTGCTGACGGCGGACAATATTTGTTCCGGATGCAGCATCCTCTGGTCGAGTGGGGAAACCACGCCTGAAATCACGGTTTCCGCCGCAGGCGCCTATACCGCCACGGTAGCCAACGTCTGCGGCGTCGGCCCGGCTTCTGCCGCGATCAGCGTTTCCACAGAAAATTTACCCGATGCGCCGGTACTTTCATCTGCAGGTACCACGGTGCTCTGTCCCGGACAAACGATCCTGCTGGCCGCAGAAAATATTTGCGGCGGCTGTTCGGTGCTTTGGTCTACCGGTGAAAGCACATCGCAGATCAACGTTTCCGCTGCGGGCGCCTACACGGCGGTGGCAACCAACATTTGTGGTGAAAGTCCGGCGTCGGCGCCCATCGAACTGACTGCCGAAACCCTGCCTGTGCCGCCGACGCTTACGGCCTTGGGCGCCACCGACTTGTGCCCGGGCCAGTCCGTGGTACTGAAAGCGGAAAATATCTGCGCAGGCTGCACGCTGCTTTGGTCTACCGGCGAAACCACGCCTGCCATTACCGTATCGGGCGAAGGCACATACAGCGCAGTGGTGAGCAATGTGTGCGGCTCAAATCCGGCGCTCGAAACCATCGAAGTGACGGTGTACCCGCCGTTCCTGCCTGCGGTGCAGTTGGCCGATCTTTGTCACCTCTCGGCGCCGGACGGCAGCGGCTACCAGTGGTACCTGAACGGAAACCCGATTCCGGGCGCCGATGAACAGTTCTGGACGGCACTCGTAGCCGGGCAGTATTCGGTGGCGATGAACAGTCCGGAGGGCTGCCCCGGCGTTTCGGGCGACGTTTCCGCAGAGCCTTGCGCCAGCAGTACGGCCGATCTGGCCGGCGTGCTTTCAGCGAAAGTGTACCCCAACCCGGCGGTGGACCGGATTTTTCTGGAAATAAACACACAGCGGGCGCTTGACCTCCGGCTCGACCTGTTCGGCGCCGATGGACGTTTTGTGGCGACACTGCACCGGGGCGCGTTGTTGCCCGGCGGGCAAATCCTGGAGGTCGCGTTGCCGGAGATGCCTTCGGGCATCTACCGCTACCGTTTGGTGACGGAATTGGGGGCTGCGCAGGGGAGTTTGGTGGTGCTGCGGCGGTAGGAAATAAAAGGCCCGGCCCGGCACTTTTCCGCCCCCTTGTCTACCTTCGCGCCGTTTTAAGCGCCGCGCTTGGTGCTTTTACCTACGGTATGCACACAACTTGCTCTTGGTTTTCAGGTGCTTAGCCCCGAAGGGGCGCCATCTTTCAACCCGGGGCATCGCCCCGGGTTGAAATCCCAGATGCGTCTGAAGCCCTGAAAGGGCGTAATACGGTGTGTGAGATGTGCTATAACGCCCTTTCAGGGCTTCCCGTGGGGGCTTGTCCGAAGGCAGGGCTGCTCCCTGCCTTGCCAGATGGCGCCCCTTCGGGGCTAAGCATCTGAAAACCAAGAGCAAGTTGTGTGCATACCGTAGGTGAAAACACCAAGCGCGGCGGCGGAAGCGAAAGCCTCTTCTTAAGCGCTAACCGGAATCTTCCAACCCGAAACCTCCTAACCAGAAACCTTCCAACCCATCATGTTCAAGAAAAAAGGCTTCAAAAACGAAACGCTGTTCCACTTGTACGAGCATTTGGTGCGCCCCCGCCTCATCGAGGAAAAAATGTTGAACCTGCTGCGGCAGGGACGTATCAGCAAATGGTTCAGCGGCATCGGGCAGGAGGCTATTGCCGTGGGCGCCGCCTGCGCGCTTCTGCCCGACGAGATCATTTTCACCATGCACCGCAACCTCGGCGTGTTCACCGCCCGGGAGATGCCGCTTGATCGGCTGTTTTGCCAGTGGCAGGGCAAACGCCTCGGCTACACCAAGGCCCGCGACCGCTCGTTCCACTTCGGCGCGATGGAGCACCACATCGTGGGCATGATTTCGCACCTCGGGCCGCAACTGTCGCTGGCTGCCGGCGTGGCGCTGGCGCACAAAATCCGCAAGGAGGGTCGGGTGTCGCTGGCATTTACCGGCGAAGGCGCCACCAGCGAGGGCGAATTTCACGAGGCGCTCAACGTGGCCGCCGTGTGGAAACTGCCCGTCATTTTCCTCATTGAAAACAACGGTTACGGCCTCAGCACCACCACCAACGAACAATACGCCTGCAAAAACCTCGTGGATCGGGCCGCCGGCTACGGCATGCGCGGCGTGCAAATAGACGGCAACAACATCCTTGATGTGTATTCCACCATCCGGAAATTGGCCGAGGAAATGCGCCAAAATCCCGAGCCGGTTCTGCTGGAGTGCATGACCTTCCGCATGCGCGGCCACGAGGAAGCCAGCGGCACCAAGTACGTGCCCCAGGAACTCATGGACACCTGGGCAAAAAAAGACCCGCTGGAGAACTACGAAAAATGGCTGCTCAAAGAGGGCATCCTCTCGGAGGAACAGCGCAAGAGCATCCGGGAGGGGTACAAAAAAGATATCCTGCGCGCCGTGGAGGTCATGTTCAACGAACCCGAACCTGTAGCCGACACTGCCGAAGAACTGGCCGACGTGTACGCCCCCGCCCCGCCCGCCGTGGCGCCCACGGCGCCCGCCCGCGAATTGCGCTTCATTGACGCCATCACCGACGGCCTGCGCACGGCCATGCGACGCCACCCCGAACTGGTGCTCATGGGGCAGGACATTGCCGGGTACGGCGGCGTGTTCAAAATCACGCAGGGATTTCTCGATGAATTCGGTCACGACCGCGTGCGCAACACGCCTATTTGCGAAAGCGCCATCGTGGGTATCGGCCTCGGCATGGGCCTCAAGGGCATGAAAAGTATGGTGGAAATGCAGTTTGCCGACTTTGCCACCTGTGGGTTCAACCAGATCGTGAACAACCTCGCCAAACTGCACTGGCGCTGGGGCCAAAATGCCGACGTGGTGGTGCGCATGCCCACGGGCGCCGGCACCGGCGCGGGACCGTTTCACAGCCAGTCGAACGAGGCGTGGTTCACCCATGTGCCGGGTCTGAAGGTGGTGTACCCGAGCACGCCCGAGGATGCCAAAGGCCTCTTGCTTGCTGCATTCGAAGACCCCAACCCGGTGATGTACTTCGAGCACAAGGCGCTGTACCGCAGCGAAAGCGGCTCGGTGCCGGAGGGTTTTTACACCACCGAAATCGGCAAGGCCCGTCAGGTGCGCACCGGCCACGACGTGAGCATCCTGACCTACGGACTTGGCGTGCGCTGGGCCGAAAAAGCCGCCGACGACATGGGCCTCGATGCCGACATCGTAGACCTGCGTTCGCTGGTGCCGCTCGACTACGAGGCCATCGCCGCCAGCGTGCGCCGCACCAACCGCGTACTGATCCTGCATGAGGACACCATGTTCGGCGGCATCGGTGGCGAGATCAGCGCCTGGATCACCGAAAACTTGTTCGAGCACCTCGACGCACCCGTGCTGCGGGCCGCCAGCCTCGACACGCCCGTGCCGTTTGCGATCCCGCTGGAGCAGAATTTTTTCCCGCTGGAACGGATGCGGGAGCAGTTGGGGAGGTTGTTGGCGTATTGAAGAGTAGAGTCAAGCAACGGCGTATTCGGAATATTCTCGGAGTTCAGGGGGCAAAAAACCGGCCACGATGTCGTGTTTAGGTACCCCACGCGCTTCGAGCATTTCGCCTACTTCCCACTCGGTCATGTTTTGTTGCACCCAGATTTTGCCGCCAATGATGTCGAAATGCAAGGGGCAATCGTGTACAAAGCGGCTCCCCTCCCAACCGATCGTGACAACCTGATAGCGATGGTTTTCTTTATCTACGATGAGTTCGTTGCCGCCGGTGATATTGGCGTATTTGATTTTGGCATACTCGCTTAAAATGTCAAGTATCGCTTGTTCGTATTTTTTCAATTTATCCATTGCTCAATAGTTTGAGTGGTTTGATTGTAGATCACGAGTTGAAATTGCTCTTCCTGCATCGTTTTCTGAACGACTGTTTCCTCAAAAAAGCGGTGGAAGATACTTTCTGGAATGGCAAGGTAAAGTTTCCGGTCAGGTTGAATTAACTTTAGCACATTTCGGTAGATGATGTATTTCCCGACAGCCTCGTATAATGCCGTTATGAAGGACAAACTTCCGAACGTTTTGATTTCAACGGCAATTTTTTCCGTTCCTCGTTCCGCTGCTATCAGTCGCTCGGCGCCAAGGTCAATTTGAACCTGTACCTTTCCTATTTTGAAGGTAAGCGGGTCGTCGGTAACCTCCCAACCATCTGCCTGAAGGGCTTTTTTTACCTTTTCGTGAAACAAATCCCTTGCCATGCGACAAAATTAAGACTTACTGAACTCAAATTGCGCATCAATATTGGCGATCAAAGTTTGCGCTGTTTTTCTACTTTGTCCTCGCTATAGTTCTGCCTACTTCGCTTTCCTGCTGGAGCGCATGCGGGAGCAGTTGGGGAGGTTATTGGCGTATTGAACACCTGAATAACTGTCAAATGGTTCGTATCGCTTGGCTCCTTGTTTTTTTACTACAATCGTCCTGGGCAAATGGCCAGGGCGAGCCAGATGTATATTTGCCATTTGACTTATCCAAACCTGCGTCTTTTCCGGGTGGAGATCGAGATTTCCTCAATTTTTGGAAGCAAAATCTTTATTACCCTCCAGAAGCACTTCAAAAAGGAATTGGCGGCTGTGCAGCGTTCTCTGTTGTAGTTGAAAAAGATGGCAGTTTGACTGACCTACGGACACTTCGTTCAATCGGTGGCGGATGTTCGGACATGATCCGGAAAATCATTGAACAAAAAATGCCTCGCTGGAATCCAGCAGAAGCAAATGGTCACACGGTAAGGCAACATTGGGGCCTGTTGTTTTATTTCCATCCATTTGCCGGCCGTGTCTTTTTCCTGGGCACTCCCTCCTTTGCCGGTTATCCCATTGAATATGAAAAGTTTGCAAGGCTAAAGGAAGACGAATACTACAAAGTAAATATTTCACCAATTCCTAAGCCATTACCGTTGCCACGCAACCCGCTACAAGTTCCGGATGAAGCCCGGGCAGCCCGGATCAATGCAGAAGTTGAGGTTGAATACACGATAAGCGCCGACGGCTTACTAACGGATGTCAAAGTGCTAAATGACCCCGGGTTTGGATGTGGGAAAGCCGCTTTAGAGTTTGCATCGCAGAAAAAATACTGGGTTCCCCGGTGCTATTATGACACGTGCATAACTCAAAAAAAGACTGAGCGCATTATGTTTTGTACAGACACCGCTGCTTTACTTAACCTCGTCAGTGTGTTTCAGGAAAACGAAGCCTACACCTACACTAAAGAGCAAGAAGTTGAGACGAGTCCATACGACTACCTCCGCTATCCTTTGAAAAAAAGCGGTTGGGTTGAATTGTCCTTTACCGTAGAAAAAGACGGCCTGATTACTTCCATCGAATTTGAACCGACACCGGATACTGCTTTGCTACATGCAGCCAAAATGTACATGCAGCAGAATCCTAAAACCTCCACATATACCCTATGTAATTTCCCTTGCAGGGTTCGGCTACACCGTTATCTCTACTTCTGTGTTGAAGACCAAACTCTGCGAATGTTAAAAGTCTCGCCCCTGGAAAACCCTGTTCCCCTGGCAAATCGTGTTTATCAGCCTGAAGAAGTTGATAAACCTATCACCTTGATGTATTCTGGTGACTTAGGCTTCCGGTACCTGCATTATGGCATCTGGGAGTATCCCGGCGAAGCCCTCAGGCAAGGCATCGAAGGCGAAGTGGTTATTCTCGTTAATGTTACTGCTAATGGTAGTGCCTATCCGAAGATTTTTTCCGACATAGGGGGAGGCTGCGGCGAAGAAGCACTACGTATCGTGGGTTCAAAATACTGGCTTCCCGCTCGTATAAATGGCTATCCTGTCGAATCTACGTTAATGGTGCCCATACGCTTTCGGCTGCCGCGTTGATACTTTGGAAATAAATGCGTTGCTCCCTTTGTAGTTTTTGCATCCATCCTTAGCCACTCAACCCGGATTCAGGGGCTACATTTGCACAAAATCAATTTCGCATTTTGATGAAACACCTCTCCTTCATCCTCGCCCTCCTCCTCGCCTTCAGCGCCCGCGCACAAACGCCCAATCAGGTCATCCTGTCGTTCAGCCACCGGGCCGGAGAAGACAGCCTCATGCTCAACGAAACCGTGTTCAATATCTGGAACGGCAAGGCGGTGTCGCTCAGCCGCGCCGATTTTTACATCTCCGAGGTCGAGGTGTACCACTTGACCCCTCCCATCCACCACACCCCGCTGACCGACCAGTACCTGCTGGTGAGCGCAAAATACCCCGACACGGAGTTCGACCTCGGCGCCTGGCCCGTAGACGCCGTGCATGGCGTGAACCTGCACTTCGGCGTGCCCAAATCCGTGAACCACAACGACCCCGCGGCCTGGCCCAACGGCCACCCGCTGGCGCCGAAAAACCCCACGATGCACTGGGGCTGGTCCGCAGGCTATATTTTCATGGCCATCAACGGCAAGGTGGACAACGACAACGACGGCATCCCCGAAGCCTACTTCGAGTACCACAGCCTCGGCGACACACTCTACCGCCGCACCGAAATATCCGGCGGGAACCTCGCCCAAAATGGCGTGCTGCACCTGAACTTCGTGCTCGACTACGTTCAGTTGTTCAAAAACCTCGACCTTGACCCGTACCTGTACGTGCATGGCAGCGGCGCCCTGAACCGCACGATGCTGACCAACGCCGCCACCCAAAAGTTCATCACGCTGCCCGTGCTTACGAACACCGGCACCCTGTCGGAAAACTCCCAACGCGTGCAAACCGCACCCAATCCCGCCGATGCCGACACGCAGATTTCCTGGGATTTGCCCCACGCCGGCCCGCTCCGACTGATCGTCACGAACACCCTCGGCCAAACCGTACACACCGCCACCGGCCTGCCCAACTCCGGGGCTTTGCGGCTGGAAACGGCGGAACTGCCGATGGGCCTGTACCAGTACGGGTTTTATGAAAACGGGAGCCTGGTGGCGCGGAAAAAATTGGTTGTGGTGCACGAATAGCGTCGGATATTCGCGCAACCGAACGGTACCAGCCCATCGGTTTACCTAACTCCCCCGACACATGAAAAACAGCGCCTCGGCATTCATCTCCCATGCCTCGAAAGACAACCCCTTTGTCGCGCGCCTGCGTCAAAGCCTGCAAACACACGGCGCCCGCATCTGGGCCGATGGGCGCGAACTGCTGCCCGGCGACGTGCTGGAACCCCAAATCCAGCAGGCCATCACCGACCACGAGGTGTTTTTCCTCGTCGTGTCGGGCCACACCTTTCAGTCGAAATGGGTGAAAAAAGAACTGGATTTCGCGAAATCCCTGCAAAAACGCATCGTCGTGCTGCTGCTCGACGAGCAGACGGTGGGCGCGCTGGCCTGGATGTTCGACGAGGAACCGCTCGCCGTCTCGGTCTCCACCGCGCCCGGCGGCTTGCCAAATGCCCTGCCCGAACTGCTCGCTGCGCTCGGCCTGCGCCTGCCCGACGAGCCTGATCCCGGCCTCCCGGCGCCCGAACCGCCCGTCAGCGAACTCATCCTCGCCCTCGAACGCCCGAGGCTGTACACCGAAGGCGGCGTGCGGCGCGGCATCGCCCGGGCGCGACTCGAATTCCTGCCCGCCGACGGCAGCCCCCGGGTCGAGAGCGAGTCGTTCGAGTTTATCTCCCCGCTTAGCCCCGACGTGGCCGACCGCATCCGCTGGTATGTCGAGGAGTTTCCGCGCTACCCGTTCCTGGAAAAATTGGTGGCCCGCGCCAAAGAGGTGAGCGGTCAGCTGCCCGGCTGGGGCAAGGCGCTGTTCGAGGCCGTCACTGCCGAGGAATCGGCCCGCGCGCTCCTGCTCGAATGGAAGGGCGACAAACAACACGAGCGCCGTTTTTCGGTCAAACTGAATGCCTCGACCCCGCCCGCCGGCGCCGACGAGGCCCAACAGGCGCAGTTTTTTGAAGCCGCCGGGCTGCTGCTGTCCACGCCCTGGGAGATTTTGCACCACGGCGAAGGGTTTCTTTTTCAGGGCCAACGCCCCGTGCGCGTGCGGCGCATGCAGCCCAACCGCAAGAAAAAAGACCCGTTGCCGCTGCAAAACCTGCTGCGCATCCTGCTCGTGGCGCCCCGCCCGGAGGACGACCTGGCGGGCCTCATTGACCACCGCGCCGCCACCCGCGCCCTGCTTACGGCGGTGGAAGCCCTCGGCGACATGGCCGAACTGCATATCCTCGACACGCCGACCTTTCCGGCCATGAGCCAAAAAATCCGCGAAGCCGCCGCGCAAGGCCGGCCCTTCACGGTGGTGCATTTCGACGGGCACGGCGTGTTCGACCAGAACAAGGGTCTCGGCGCCCTCTGCTTCGAGAGCGCTGAGGCCGACGAGCAGGCCAAAATCGAAGGCCGCGCCACAGCCATCGTGGATGCCGCCGAACTCGCCGCCGAACTGAACGAACTGCGCGTCCCGCTTTTTTTCCTCGATGCCTGCCAGTCGGCCAAAACCGACCACGACCCGACGGCCTCGGTGGCCGCCAAACTGCTGGAAAACGGTGTGGCCTCGGTGGCCGCCATGTCGCACAGCGTGCTGGTGTCGGCTGCCGAAAAATTCGCCGTGGCGTTTTACCAGAAACTCGCCGAAGGCGCGCTCATCGGCTCGGCTATGCTGGCCGGTCAGCAGGCCTTGCATGCCGACCCGGTGCGGGGCGCCTTGCCCGGCGGCGAAAAACTGCGCTTGCAGGACTGGTTCGTGCCCCTGCTTTTTCAGGAAGACAAAGACCCGCAACTCGTGCGCCGCATACCGGGCCGCCGCGCCCAACAATTGGCCGCCGATGCCCGGGCCGCCCACGCGGGCTACACGCCCGAAGGCCCGCACGGCGGGCACCGCTTCGTGGGCCGCGACCGCGACCTGCTCGCCCTCGAACGCCTGCTCCGGCGCCCGGAACGCTACGCCGTGCTGCAAGGCCAGGGCGGCGCGGGCAAAACCACCCTGGCTGCCGAACTGGCCCGCTGGCTGCTGCGCACGGGGCGTTTCGAGCGCTTGGCCTTTGCGTCGTTCGACCCGCAGGACCGGCGCGAGCAGGCTAAGGCCGGCGATGTGCGCACGACCATTGACGTGCTGGGTCGCCAGTTGGTGGCCCCCGATTTTTCGGTCGCCACCTTCCCCTCCGAGGCGGAAGCCCTGCTCCACCTCGACCGCAGCCTCGGGGATTTCAGGACGCTGATTGTGCTGGATAATATGGAGAGT
>JAEUUV010000004.1 GCA_016787285.1 Saprospiraceae bacterium
GCGCCTGCTCGGTCACCGCCGCCAGTGTTTGGCTCGGCACTTGAACATCCTGAATCAGATCGCAGGCATCGTCCAACCCGAAGTTCAGGTCGGTGCGCAGCAGCACCAGGTCACTTTCGTCCGGTTCCCAGGTGTGGTCGAGCATCAGCACTTGCAGAGGCAGCGACAGGATCAGGTTCTGGCGGGCCGTGAACCCGACGGAAACAGGCGAAGCCGGGGCCGCCGTCAGCACGCGGGCTTCCAGCACGTTGCCGTGTACATCGGTTTTGAGCATACCGAACTGGTTGGTGCCTACCATCCGCCCAAACACGATGTAGGCATTGGTAATTGTCAGCACCTCCTCCGGCGCAAGCGGTATGTTGTAGCGTTTGAGCCATTGGAGCGAACCATCGGGATTGTGTTTTTCGAGGAACAGGAAAATGTCTTCGCTCGTGGTAAATGGATTTCGGTGACCGGTGCCGGCGATGACGGGGATGTCGCCGTCGAAGGCCACATCTGCCGGGGTCATCCAGCGGGCAGCACCCGAGGCGGTGTCCGACACCGTGAGATTGGCCCATTCAGGGAGAAACGTGGAAGGCGATATTTTGGCGAAAAACGGCAGCACCTCATCGGCCCCCTTGGTGCTCCAACTGCCTACCGAGTACAGGTTCCCGTTGTTCAGCACGGTGTTGGCGATCACGATGTTGTGGCTCTGACTTTGGTAACCGACGCTGCTGCCGGTGGTGTTGCCGTCGGCCCGGTTGAGCGTCAGGTATTCGGTAAACGCGCTGACGCCGCCGCTACCGGTTGTTTGATAATTGCTGGAGAGTACAAAATTACCGCCGGGACTTTTTTCCACAAGGGCCACCCCGGTGGGTTTGGCGCTCTGGTAACGTTTGTACCACAAAACGGTACCCGACGACGGGTCGTAGCGCATGGCTATGGCGCGGCGGTTGGAAGGCGAGGCGCCTTCGGTGCCGCACAGTACCAGCATACCGTCGGAATCTTCGATGATGGACGCCCATTCGATGGGTTCGTTGGGGTGAATAGGCGGGAAATTGCGCACCCAGATTTGTTCGCCTCTTGTCGTGGTTTTGGCAATCATCGGGTTGTCCCCTTGTTTGCCTGCGATGTACACGTTGCCGTCGGAAGCGGCGCACATGCTGGAGGCTATTTCGCGGCGCTGCGGGGCGCCGAGTTTTTTCACGAACGTGATCGGCTTTTCGCAGTCGCCGCACAGTTGTTTCGGCACGCTGATGCTGTCGAGGTTGTTCAGGTAACTGCATTCCGGCAGGTTGGGCGGGTACGGGAACCCGCTGATCGGGATGGGGGGCTGTACGGAGAACGTGGTGCCGATCAGGCTGTAAAATTTGGCGAATGTATCCAGTTCGAACGGCATGGATGCGATCACATCGGATGACAGTGGAAATCCGCCGTAGCAATCGCCCGGCAATATGGGTTGATCGCCGGAAGCAATGGTACCGGTAAGTAGCCGCGCCGTGTCGGTCAGCGGGTTTTTGTCGTAGATATAGAAAAAATACGAGCCGTCGTAGGGTTGCCCGCCAATGTTGCACACGGTGAAATACAGGAGCGGGTTTCCGTCCACGCAGACGATCGAATCCAGTGTTGCCGTCAGGTCGGGCAATGTCGGGCATGTGCCCGTAGCGCCGCATTTTTTGCTAAACGTCAGGTCGGGCAGGTTGACGGAAACGGTGGCAGGCGACAAGAGGGCCGTGCCGGGAGAAACGACGGGCACCACGACTTCGCTCACCGGTGGCGGCATCTGTACCGGGAAAACGGCTACGGTTTGCAAGTAGGCACAGGAGTCGGAGATGCCGCCGTTCAGGTCGGTTTTGACCAAAATTCCCTGTGTTTGGCCCACGTTGTTTTGGCTCAGGGCCGTGAGAAAAAGTGCGTCGCCAACGCGCAGGATTTTGGAGCGGGCTGGAAAATCGGGAAATTCGTCGTTATAATCGTACACGATTTTGCGTGCCCACTGGGCATTGCCGTCCTTGTCGGTTTTCAGGAGAAACAAGCGGCTGGTATCACTCACGAGGTCGTGGCCGTACAACAGGTAACCGTCGGGCAGGCTGATGATTTCTTCCGCAACTTCACCTGTCCATTCCGGCAGGTCGTATTGCCGCGTCCAAAGCAGATTGCCTGCGAGATCGTTTTTTTGAAGAAAAACCGTAGCAGTGGGCCAGAAAGGATCCGTCAGATTACCTCCAAATGTGGAAATCAGGGCATCTCCGTCCACGATCAAGTCACGTCCTTCCAGTCGGGCATCTGCACTGCCCGACACGGGGCCTATGCGCGACCAAACCGGTTCGAGCGTGGCGGTGTCTATTTTACAAATCGCATTGCGCATGCGGGAGAATCCGCCGGTGCCATTGATGAAGTGCCCGCAGGCGTACAGGGCGCCTTCGTGATAGACCAACTGGTTGAATCGGTCGGTCGAGCCGAGGTGGATGCGTTTGTCTTTGCCGGGTACAATTTGGCCGGTGGCACGATTGAGTTGCAACAATTCGGCATCATCGGAACCGAACTGAATTTGTGGGTTCCCGTACAATACATAGTCTCCGTCGGGACCGAGTCGGGTGATTCCGAGCAGATTACCGAGGCTTCCGCTGCGCATAATATGCGCCCACAGTATTTGCCGGCTCTGCGGATTGTAGCGAAACACAAAGCCGCGCCCGAGGTTGTCACTCTCGAAGTTGCCGCAGCCCACGAGGGTGCCGTCTGCTTCTTCGAACAGGTCGGTAAGGTGTTCCCCGTCGAGGTCGGCGCCCTCAAAACCAACGCTGTGCTTGTCGAGGACTTTGCCTTCGGCGTTGAGTTTGGTCAGTAGCACGCGCTCGTCTTTCTGGCCGCCGAGCCAGAGGTTGCCGTCGCGGGCGGGCGCCACCACACTGCCGCGCTCGGCGTCGAAGGTGCTGAAAAAAGTTGTGGAGGTTTGTGCGGAAAGGGCCGACGCGAGCGCGACGGCGAAGGCGAGAAGGAAAACTGATCGCATTGGAGTGCGGTTTTTGAATGATGGATGACGGATTAGAAAATTCAGGGAGCAAAATAACCCGGCATCCCGCACCCGTGCCCGCCTAAATCGGCTTATGCCGGGCGGGAGACAACAATGGCAACGCGGATTCTTCCGAGCTCGATAACAATGGCAACGCGGAGTACGCGGATTTGGCGGATGCTCGCGGATTTTTTAATCCGCGAAAATCCGTTTGATCTGCGTACTCCGCGTTGCCATTATTATCGCGTTCGGAATAATCCGCGAAAACCCGTTTGATCCGTGTGTTCTGCGTTGCTATTATTGCCGCGCTCGGCGCTACCCCTCACCCAGCATCCATCATTTTTTTCAACTCCAATAGTTCCGGATGTTTCGACCTGGTGACAGCGGCTTTTGCGATATGCGCTTTCGCTTTCGCCACATCTTTTTTGCCTGCATAAACTTTGGCAAGCAAGCGATTCACGTCAATATTGGCGGGTCGTTTTTGGTATTCCCGGAGCGCATATTGCAGCGCCTTGTCGTAGTCGGGCTGCAAGTCGGTGTGCAGGCAAGCCAGTTCCAGGCTCATGTTGTGGCCTTTGTCCATGTCTTCCTGCATCATGTTCAAAATCTCGGGCACGAGTGCCTCGTATTCCGCCGTGCGACCGGTCATTTTGTAGAGTTCGGCCAGTTGTTCGTAAAAACCTACTTCCGGAATGATGGAAGCGGCTTTCTTAAACGATGCTTCTGCTTTTCCGTAGTTCTTTTTGTGCATTTCGACCTCGCCGAGCGCCGCAATGGCGAAGGGATAATCTGCGCGTTCGGCCAGAATCATTTGATACTGCATTTCGGCCTTGTTCCAGTCGCCGTATGTCCGGTACAGGTTGCCGAGTGTGAGACGTGCCCATGCCGTAGCCTCCTGGCCGGGCATGCCCGCCTTGATGGCCATTTCAAGCGCCTCGGCGGCGCCGTTGACATCGCCGAAAATCTCCCGCAGGTATGCCACCCGTGAGTACGAGCGCAGGTCGGGACGGATGCTCACCATTTTATCGGCCATTTCGACGGCCTTGTCGTAGTTGCCGAGTTCGACATTGGCGTCTACCAGCGCCCCGTAAATCTGCGCATTGTGCGGGTTGATGGCGACGGCTTTGGTGGCCGTTTCGAGGGCGTTTGAAAAGTCGTGCAGGGAAAGTTGGACACTTGCCTTAGCCGCGAGCGCACGGAAAAGGAGGTCTTTTTGTTCCATTTTCAAGTTGGAAAAATCCGCCTGAGGGATTCGGTTCAACACCTCCTCCAGCATCTGCAACGCAGCCGGGTAATAGTGCGGGTGCTCGCCGGTGACACGGGCTTCCTGAATGAACAGTTCGGCCAGTTTCAGCCGCGGCTCCAGGGCGTTTTTATCGGCGATAATCGCCTGGCGCTGTGTACCGTAGAAGTTTTGTACATCGTCCCATTCCTTGCCGTTGCGAATGGCTTCGTTGCGATCGAGCAGGGCGGGAATCGAAGCGGCGATTTCTTCGGAATTAAGGCCGGCATTGGCTGTTTTGAAATTTCCATCCTGATTGCAGGCGGTGAAAAACAGGCCGGCGATGAACAGTATTGGGAGAAAAAATGAACGAATCATGGTTGATTTATTTTTTTGAAAACTTGTTTGAAGGTGTGATACGCCATATGGCCGAGGTGTTTTTTCATCACAGATTTATCTATGAAAAATCTGTGGGCAAGTATGTACTACACATCATTTGAGATGAAAGTCTGTGTGACGTCTGTGCCTTAGGTCTGTGTGTCGTCTGTGTGAAATTTATCGTGTTTGGCATCGTACATTGAATATTTCACACAGACGACACACAGACCTAAGGCACAGACGTCAAACAGACTTTCGTTAGTTAAATGTGTCCGGATACTTGATCTGCACAAACCTGTGGCGAAATCCTATTGCTTCACCAACTTGCCCGATTGCAGCAGGTTCCCGAAGCCGTCGTACAGGTTGGCGACGTAAAAGCCGTCGGGTAAATGCGCCGAATTCCACGTTTTTGTGTGTTGGCCTTCGGTCAAATAACCGGAGAAAGGCTCGGATACGAGCACGCCGCTCATGTTGAAAATGCGGATGGTCACGTCGGTCGGCTGATTTACCCGGAACTCGAAAGTCGTCTGATTTTGAAACGGATTCGGGTAGTTTTTCATCAGCACCGGTTTTTGACTCAAGCCCGTGACACCGCCGGAACCGTCGTTCGTGGAGGTGTAAATCAGGCCGCCGCAATCGCCCGTACCGCTGAACGGCATGGCCACATACGGGAACGTGGCGCTGAAAACCACGTCGTTTTTATCCACCCCCGTCGAGTAGGTCAACACGTCGAGCAAATCCTGCGTGACCGGGCTGCCGCCGATCATGTAGTCGTCGTACCACAGACCGATGGCCGCCAGGGCGACACCGCCAACTGCTTGCAATTCAATACGCGTCACATCGTCCTCCAGCCGGCGACCGTTCGGAAAACCGTCCATGTTGGGGATGAATTCGAGGTTTGCGTTGGAGTTGTACGGCGCTGCCGTGAGACCCAACACGGCGGCCTGCACGATACCGAGCGGGCTGAAAGCCAGGTCGTTGCGCGGCGTGACGGGCGTGGCCATGTTCAGGCGCAGCATGTCGCCGCCGTTGGGCAGGAAGTTGTGAATAAACGGCTTGCCCGCCGCCAGCGGGTTACCGCCCTTGCCGGTAGCGAGTTGGTAGGGAATCACGTTCGGCACGCCGGTGTGGAAGATCGGCCACAAATCCACCGAGCGGGGTTTGTTGGCCGCAGGCAGCAGCAGGGTACCGAACACCGCGTCGTCGAGCGCCGTGCCGGCCAGTGCGGGATTGCCTTTCAGGCCGAAAAGGCCGTTTTTGCCGTTGCCGAAGTCGAATGCTCCCAGCGAATTGCGCTGAATGCGAAGTTTTGCAAAAGCCGGCACCGCGCCGCCGAATTGGGAGTCGTCCATGTAAAGCGCCAGTTCGGGGTTGTAGAAAAATTCGTCCATCGAAGCGTCGGCGAGTTCATCGTAAGGCGTGATGGCATTCCAGTAATCTTTGTACCCGATCGGAATGACAGCCTCGTTGGTTAGCGGCATGCCGAGGCGCGATACCTGCACCCAGGGACCTGAATAGGCAGGGCCGGAAGTGGCGGAAAGCGTGCGAATCTGTTGGCGGCTGGCCGAAGCCCACACCCCGATCACATAATTTGGGTCGAGGATACTGACGGGCGTAGCGGGTACGCCGGCTTTGAGCAAGGCGCCGATGGGTATCTGGATGGCAATCGTGCTGACATTGAAGCATCTTACGCCGTCGCGGGCATTGGCGCCCTGGCGCGGCAAGTCGCCGAGGTCGAACACGCCGCCCAGGTCCACAAAAAAGGGATCGTCGGTGGTGCCGCAAAAGACTTTTTCGCCGCTGGAAGCCGTGGCGATGGCATTGCTCATCAAAGCGGCGTAGGTCGTGTTCATGCCTGCGCCGCCTTCGATGGAACGCTTGCCGATGTTGGGCGGCGGTACCACGCCATTGGCCACAATGATTTGAAACGTAGCACCACCATCCACGCTGCGTTCGAGCGTATAGGTCGTTTTCAGGTTTTGCTTGCCCAAACGAATGTTGAAAAACGTGGTCGGGTCTTCATTTACCTGCTTGAACGTGAAGCGGTAAACGATTTCGTCGCCGGGCTTGGTCGCGTCGTTGTCTACATGGATTTCGTAGCGGATGTTTTCCCCAAAAGAATAATAGTTGGGGCCGCCATGCGGCAATTGCAACGGCACATACGTGGCGATAATCGTGATGGTGTTGGGATTGTCCGGGCTGCGAAACGCATACAGGTCGCAGTTGTCGGCCAGGGGGTCGTCGGCAATCAGGGGTGCTTCGCGGTGGCTGGAAGCCGTCGCTGTCGCCAGCGACACGAGCATAAGGAGCGCGGCAAGGCTATTTTTGAAAACTGATTTCATTGTCTTGTAAATTAGTTGGTGGATGAATGGCGGAACGGCGTTCCACCGGATGTCGGGATTGGTAAAAAACCGGAGAATCATTCCGGCATGCTGCGTCATTCCACTTCGGTGCCCCTCCACGGGGACGCCACGTAGGGGAAAGCCGTTTTGAAGGGTGCATCGTTGTTGTTCACCCCGGTGCGGTAGCTCAGCACGTCGAGCAAATCCTGCGTGACCGGGCTTCCGCCGATCATGTAATCGTCGTACCAGAGGCCGATGGCTGCCAGGGCAATGCCGCTGACCGCTTGCAATTCGATAAGCGTGACGTCGTCTTCCAGTCGGCGACCGTTCGGGAAGCCGTCCATGTTGGGGATGAATTCGAGGTTGGTGTTCGTGTTGTACGGCGCTGTCGTGAGGCCCAAAACGGCAGCCTGCACGATGCCGAGCGGGCTGAACGCGGGGTCGTTGCGCGGCGTGACGGGAGTGGCCATGTTCAGGCGCAACATATCGCCGCCGTTGGGCAGGAAGTTGTGGATGAACGGTTTGCCTGCCGCCAGCGGGTTGCCGCCCTTGCCCGTAGCCAGTTGGTAGGGGATCACGTTCGGTACGCCGGTGTGGAAGATCGGCCACAAATCCACCGAGCGGGGTTTGTTAGCCGCAGGCAGCAACAGGGTACCGAATACGGCATCGTCGAGCGCCGTGCCGGCCAGCGCGGGATTGCCCTTCAGGCCGAAAAGGCCGTTTTTGCCGTTGCCGAAGTCGAATGCTCCCAGCGAATTGCGCTGAATACGCAAGGCTGCGAAGGCCGGCACAGCGCCGCCGAATTGGGAGTCGTCCATGTAGAGCGCCAGTTCGGGGTTGTAGAAAAACTCGTCGAGCGAGGTGTCGCTGATCTCGTCGTAGGGCGTGATGCGGTTCCAAAAATCCTTGAAGCCGATCGGGATCACGACTTCATTGGTCAGCGGCATGCCGAGGCGCGACACCTGCACCCAGTTGCCGGCATCCACGGGGTTCATGCCGTCGGTTTGCAGGGTACGCGTGGCGGGGCGGCTTGCCGAAGCCCACACGCCGATCACATAGTTGGGGTCGAGGATGTTGACGGGCGTAGCGGGCACACCCGTTTTACGCAAAATGCTGATCGGCACCTGAATGGCAATGGCGTGGACGTTGTAGCGCCCCAGGCCGTCGCGCGCATTTCCGTTCTGGCGCGGCATGTCGCCGAGGTCGAACACGCCGCCCAAATCCACGAAAAACGGGTCGTCGCTGGGGCCGCAGAACACCTTTTCGCCGGTGGATGCCGTCTCGATGGCAGCGGCAATCAGTTGGTCGTACGACGTGTTCAGTCCTGCTCCGCTTTCGATGGAACGCGGCCCGATGTTCGGCGGCGGCACTTTCCCGCCATTGATGATGGTAACGAACGTCAAGCCGCCGTCCATGCTACGCTCCAGTTTGTACGTCGTTTTGAGGTTTTGCTTGCCGAGGCGAATGTTGAAAAACGTGGTCGGGTCTTCGTTCACCCGCGTGAAGGTGAAGCGGTACACGATTTCGTCGCCGGGCTTGGAGGCATCGTTGTCCACGTGGATTTCGTAGCGGATATTTTCCCCGAACGTGTTGTAGTTGGGGCCTCCGTAGGGCAATTGCGCCGGAATGTAGCAGGCAATGATGGTGATGGTGTTCGGATTGTCGGGGCTTCGGAAAGCGTACAAATCCGTGTTGTCGGCCAAGGGGTCGTTGGCGATGAGCGGCGCTTCGCGGTGGCTGGAGGCGAACAGGTTGGTCGCCAAAACAGCCCAGAACAGCGCCATCACCGCCGGAAGGCGATTAAGATTGTGTGTGGTGTTGGACATGATTGTTTAAAATTTTTGGTAAACAATGTTTGTGACCAGCACTTACGAGCCTGCATGGCGATTGGATTTTTTCGATATGGATTTTTTTTAAAAACCCCACATTTGCCCCGTCGGTGCGCCGCACACAGTCGGACCCGGAAAAAATTCCATGCAGGACAGCCTACTCATCGCCCGTTTACAGCGACAAGACCGCGCGGCTATCGGCGAGTTGTACGACGCGTACGGCAGCGCCCTGTTCGGCGTGGTGTTGCGCATCGTGCATTCGCGCGAGTTGGCGGAGCAGGTACTGCAGGACACCTTCGTCAAAGCCTGGCGAAACGGCGCGAGTTACGACGCCTCCAAGGGCCGCCTGTTTACCTGGTTGGTCAACATTGCCCGCAACACGGCCATAGACGCCACGAGGTCGGCCCATTTTCGGCATTATCAAAAAACCGACTCCGTGGATAATCTCGTACATAGGCCCGGCGGCGAAAGCATCACCCCCGAGCACATAGGTCTGCGGGAAGTGGTGAGCCGCCTTGACGACAAATACAAATCGCTGATTGATTTGGTGTATTTCAACGGCTACACGCAGGAAGAGGTGGCCGAAGAAACCGGCATCCCGCTTGGTACCGTGAAAACGCGCCTGCGCTATGCCATTGGCGAACTGCGCAGGCTGTTCGGAGAAAATCTTGCAACCATTTTTTTGTTCCTGGTTACCTTACTGTTTGGCAAACAATGAATTTTGAATCGTTCATCCAATCGGGCTTACTCGAAGCATACGTACTTGGGCAGTGTACCGCCGAAGAACGGGCCCTCGTGGAGCGCATGCTCGACGAGCACCCCGAAGCGCGTGCCGAATTGGCCGTCGTCGAAAAAGCGCTCGAAGGCTATGCCTCGGCCAACGCCGTGCCGCCGCCCGCGTGGATGAAAGGGCGTATCCTCGAACGTATTGAAAACGAAGCCGTACCGCCGGCTTCCCCGACTGCTCCGGCTAAATTTTCGCTGCGGATTTTTCAACTACTCGCACTCGCTTTTGCCCTGCTTGCAGGTTTGTTCTTTTTTCAGAAAACCAATTTGAACACGGAAAAAACAACGCTGGAAAACCGCGTTGCCCAACTCCAAAAACAAATTGACGCCTGTGCAGAACAGGAAAAACTGCGCGAAAAACTCGAGATAGTCAACAACTTGCTACGCAACCCGGGTACGCGGGCCGTCCCGCTCCCGGACGGCACCGATGCGGCATCCACCGGCTACGCCTACCTCGATACGGCAAGTTGCCGGGTCGCACTCGACCTCAACAGCCTGCCCACGCCGGATTCGGGCAAGTATTTCCAACTGTGGTCCATTGTGGACGGCCAAACAGTGAGCATGGGCATGGTGGATTTGGAGGCCACAGGCGGCTGGCAGGTCGTTGCGTGCCGGCAAAATGCG
This sequence comes from Saprospiraceae bacterium, assembly GCA_016787285.1. Lineage (GTDB taxonomy): Bacteria > Bacteroidota > Bacteroidia > Chitinophagales > Saprospiraceae > M3007. Next base: position 10,174 of record JAEUUV010000004.1, read on the forward strand.
GTCATGCTCGCTATTTCGGAGGAAAATAATCCGGACGGAAATCCCGCTCCCACGCAAGTACGCATGATCGGCAGTATTCCCGCCGGCTAAGGGGGGCACCTGTGCCCCGGAACTCTGTTCCGGGAACTTGTTTTCCGCTGAAACAAAAACCGGATTTCTCGAATAAATCTCCCGGAACGGAGTTCCGGGACACAGGCGGAGCAGTTATACCACCGGGTAAAATCCAACCCTTAAATCTTTTCGTAAGTAGACCCACCTGCTGTATTTGGCGCCATGAGCCTGATGCAACGCCGGCTATTTTCACCTTTCATACTCTATCTGCATGAAAAACAAAATCGTACTCATCGCCCTGCTCCTTTCCCCCCTTTTTCTTTTTGCGCACAACGGCTCGATCAACGGCCGGATCACCGAAAAAGCCTCCGGCCTCGAACTCCCCGGCGCCACCGTCCGCCTTGAACCCGGCGGTCGGTACACCACCACAAACACGCTCGGGCTTTTTAGTTTCAGCAACCTTCCAGCCGGCGTTTACACGCTGACGATCAATTGTGTAGGCTACGAAAATCAAACGGCTGTAGCGGTAACCGTGCGCGATTCCGAGACTTCCGTGCTGCGCATCGAACTCGCCCCGGCTTCCGTCAACTTGCAAGACGTAGAAATAACCACCTCCACGACGCAGCCCTTCCAAAACATCAGCGCGCTTGATATCCGCACCCGTCCCGTCACCACCTCGCAAGACGTGCTGCGTCTCGTGCCGGGCCTTTTCATCGCCCAACACGCGGGAGGTGGCAAGGCCGAGCAAATGTTCCTGCGCGGTTTCGACCTCGACCACGGTACCGATATCAACCTCACGGTGGACGGTCTGCCGGTCAACATGGTGAGCCATGCGCACGGTCAGGGTTACGCCGACCTGCACTTCGTCATTCCCGAAATTATTGGAAATGTGGAGTTTAAAAAAGGCCCATACTACGCCGATGCCGGCGATTTCACCACGGCCGGCCTCGTGCGTTTCAAAACCAGCGACGCTTTGGACAAGAGTTTTTTGAAAATTGAAGGCGGGCAATTCGCCACGGCGCGCGCGGTCGGCGCCTTCGATTTATTGGGAAACAATGCCTCCCGGCGCAATCAGCATGCCTACATCGCCTCCGAAGTTTTTTTCTCCGACGGCTATTTCGACAGCCCGCAGGCATTCCGCCGACTGAATTTGTTCGGAAAATACAATGCCCTGCTCGACGACGATCATCGCATCACGCTGTCGGCCTCGGCTTTTCAAAGCAGTTGGAACGCCTCCGGCCAAATCCCCGAACGGGCCTTGGCTACAGGGAGGATCGGCCGCTTTGGCGCAATTGACGACAACGAAGGCGGCATCACAAGCCGCTACAACGTCAACTTCGAGCATGTCAAAAACCTGGGAAACAACCGGTTGCTCAAGAACCAACTCTACTTCTCCGACTACGCCTTCGAACTGTATTCCAACTTTACCTTTTTCCTCAACGAGCCGGAGAACGGCGACGAAATCCGCCAAAAAGAACGCCGCCGTATTTTGGGCTACAACGGGTCGTTCCAAAGTGAAACAGAACTCGGTGGCAAACGCCTCGACACCGAAATCGGCATTTTTTTCAGAAACGACGCCGTGGACGACAACGAGCTCTCGCGCACCGTTCAACGCCAGTTTACCCAGTACCACATCACCCTCTCCGATGTAAACCAAACCAATGCCGGGGCATACGCCTCCGCTTCCTGGCAAATTGCTTCGCATCTGACCCTGAATGCGGCAGGCCGGTTCGACCTTTTCCAGTTTTCCCTCGAAAGCAAACTCGACTCCGTGTACGACCCCAGGCAGGTGACGGCGGGCGTTTTCAGCCCGAAATTGAATTTGTTTTACGACCCCTCGAACTCGGTGCGGCTCTACGTCAACAGCGGCTACGGCTTTCACTCCAACGACGCCCGCGTGGTCGTTCCGCAAAACGCCAAAGAGGTTTTGCCGAAGGCGTTGGGCGTGGATGTGGGAGCGATTTTCAAACCTGCACCGGCACTTATGTTCAATGTGGCAGGTTGGTATCTCGCACTGGATCAGGAATTTGTCTATGTCGGCGACGAAGGCGTGGTGGAGCCGGGCGGCAAAACCCGGCGCCTGGGTCTGGACATCTCCGCACGCGTGCAGGCGCTGCGCCATCTTTTTATTGACGCCGACATCACCTACTCCCATGCGCGTTCCATTGATGAGCCGGAGGGGGCGCAGCGCATTCCGCTTGCGCCGCAATGGACCGGTACCGGCGGCGTCAGTTGGGACAAAAGCGAAGGCATTTTCGGCAGCCTGCGCTTCCGTTTCCTCGGCGACCGCCCCGCCAACGAGGACAACAGTACCGTCGCTCAGGGCTATTTTCTGCTTGATGCCGTGGCCGGGTGGCGAAAAAACACCTGGGAATTCGGCTTCTCGGCCCAGAACCTGCTGAATTCAGCGTGGAAGGAAGCGCAGTTTGACACGACTTCCCGCCTGCAGGACGAACCGGAGCCTGTTTCGGAAATTCACTTCACGCCGGGGACACCGTTTTTTGTGAAGGGGTTTGTGACGTTTCGTTTTTAAGGAACGTGTGAGGAATACTAGTGAACGTTCCCAAGAAGCATTGGTAACGAAGATTTTTCGCAGATTTGCGCGCCTTTTCGGAGTCTGAACGCAAGAGCGTTTTCCACCGGAAGGCCAGATACCAGTTTTGCTTTAATTCCAACCCGGATGCCCGTATTCATCCCGCAAACGGACGCTTTGGCGAAACAACAAGCCAAAGTACTTCGTGGAAAGTCTGCCTTGAATAAAATCGGCGTTGTCGCCCGTGTTGCGGTGCTGGCAGCGGCGGTAACCTGTATCACGCTGGGCGTGCTGTACCCCAAAACCATCGGGCTGACGATTTTTATACTGGGCTTTTTCAACTACCTGCTGCTCATCGCCTTGCGCCTGAGCAACAACATCGGGCAAATGAGCGAATCGAAATCAACCGCTGCCGAAACCAATCCCGATATCCTGCCCGTATTTTCCATCCTGGTGCCGCTCAAAAACGAAGGCGAAGTCGTGCTGGGTACCGTGCAGGCCATTGCCGAACTGGATTACCCGGACGTGCTGAAGCAGGTGATCGTGGTGGTGGAAGACACCGACCGCTTGACCCTGGATACGCTGGAGGCACTCGACCTGCCGGCCAATTTCGAGGTGTTGCAAATACCCGAGCAGCCGCCGTTCACCAAAGGGCGGGCACTGTTGCATGCCCTGCGCATTGCCCGGGGCGAGTACATCACGGTGTACGACGCCGAGAGCCGGCCCGAGCCGCAGCAGTTGCGCAAGGCGGCCGGGGCGCTTTCGGGTTCCGGCTCGTGGTGTTTTCAGGCTAAAATTCACATTTCGAACCGGCGCACCAACTGGATCACCCGAAACTTCGCCGGCGAATATTACGAATGGTACGAGCGGCATCTGCTGGAGTTGTCCGATGCGGGACTGCCGTTTGGCTTGGGTGGAAATTCGTTTTTCGTGGCACGGGATGTGCTGGAACAGGCCGGCGCTTGGGACCCCTGGAATGTGACCGAAGACGCCGATCTGGCCGTGCGGCTGATCGAAAAAAAGGTTCGCCTGCGTTTGCTCGACAGTGTGACCACCGAAACCTGTCCCGAACAGGCGCAGGAGTGGATCAACCAGCGCACCCGCTGGAACAAGGGCTTGTTCGTCACCCAACGCGTACACCTGTTTCGTTCCATCGGTATCCGGCAATTCGGCTTTGCCGGCTGGGTAAATTTTTGGTTGCCGATGGTGTGTGCAGGATTGGTTCCTTTTTTTAATACATTTGTGCCCGTTTATTTACTGCTTGGAGGGTTCCCGCTGCTGTGGTTGCTGGTGATGAGCGGAAGTTTGTGGACGGTGTTTTTCATCAACCTGATCAGTTCGACCCTGCTCAACCGGCTCACATACCGACGCCTGGGGATGCGCATCAGTGTGGCAAGGGCTTTTGGCGATGTGTTGCTTTATTTACTTTTGCACCTCGGCGCCGGCTACAAGGCGTATCTGGAATATTTTTGGTCGCCGTTGCAATGGCACAAAACGGCCCACTCCGAAACCGAACCCGCCCCAAAACCCGCATTGACAGTACCGTAATCCTGTATTTTTAATTCATAACGTTTCGTCTCGTGAAAACAACTCTACGTCTGTTGCTGCCCGCATGTTTACTCCTGTCGGGCATTTTCTCCACCCACTTCGCATCGGCCACACCGGCCGGGCATCTCACCGGCACACCGTCCGGCATCGAAGCACCGCCTGTTCTGGGCACTAAAACCTGGACGGGATCGACAAGCACCGACTGGCACGATCCCAGCAACTGGTCGCCCGCAGGTACACCCTTGTCCGGCAGTTCGGGCGACGACGTGGTGATCCCCGTCGTAGTCAGCGGCAACTACCCGGTCGTCACGGCTGTCGCCGCTGCGCGCTCTATCAGCATTGATGCCGGCGCTTCGCTAAACGTGAACGCGGGCGGCACCCTGAACGTAGTCGAAAGTGCTACCGACGGCGTGACCAACGCAGGTACGCTGACCAATGCCGGCACCATGTTGGTGAACTTGTCCTTCAACGACGGTATTGTGAACCAGGCCAATGCCCTGATCTCCAACTCGGGCAGCCTGAAGATCATCGAAGGTACGGGCAACCGCCTGGAGAACTACGGCACGGTGACCAACACCGCCGGTACGTTCACCGTAGACGGCGGCCTTGACGTAGACTTGATTAACCACCCCGGCGCTACGATCACCAATTCCGGTGGCAGTTTCATCGTGCAAAACGGCATGGCCCGGCGTGTGGACAACTACGGTTCCATCGCCAACTCGGCCACTTTTACGATCAGCGGTGCTGCGGCCGGAGAGGGTTTGATCAACCATCCCAATGCTACCATCAGCAACACCGGCGGCATCTTCTTCGTACAATACGGCACCGCCCGGGAAGTGGAGAACTACGGCACCATTACGAATACTGCCAACTTTACGATCTATGGCGGCTCCACCGGTGAGTGCCTGGTCAACCGGGCAGGTGCGCTCGTTGCCAACAACAGCGGCACGTTTGATGTGCGGCAGGGCACCGATATGCGGATAGACAATTACGGCACGATCACCAATGCCGGCACCTTCAACATAGGTGGAGCCTCAACCGGGAGCGGTCTTTTCAACCGGGACGGCGCCGTAGTTACCAGCACCGCCGGAACATTTGAGATCAGTGGGGGCAATACGATTCAGGTCGAAAACGACGGAAAAATAACCAACTCCGGTACGTTTAAGATTTCCGGCACCAGCAGCGGCGACGACCTGATCAACCGCGATACGGTCATCAATAATGCCGGCGGAACCTTCTCCGTTGAACTTGGTGAAGCCCGAATTTTAGACAATTCCGGCTATGTGTACAACGCCGGCGCCCTGATCCTGCGATACTGTAGCGGCTTTGGTGTCGTGGATGAAGCCGTGCGGAACCAGGCGAATGCCAAAATCATCAATGCAGCAGGCTCCTCGTTTAAGGTCGGAAATTCCTATACCCTCCGGCTGATGACCAATCACGGCCTGTTGCAAATTGACGGCGATGCCGATATTTCAGCCTGCTCGGGGGCAGGACTTCTGAACACTCCGACCGGAACCGTAAACGTTCAGGATTCGCTATCTGCCGGAGGTTGCCTTAACTACGCTATTACCAATGAAAACATCTTCACCCTTGGCTCTGCGGGCATATTGGCAGTCAAGTCTGTAGGCGGCGGTCAAGGATTCATTAATTCAGGTTCGTTCAGCAGTGCCGTTGGTTCCAGCCTGTTTTTTGGCGGCACCTCTTCCCATCTTATCCGAAACAACGCAGGCGGTGTTTTTGAAAACAACAGCGCGATGCGTTTTGAGAACTCCGGGGGTGCAAAAATCCTTAACACCGGACGTTACACCCACCTGAACGGAACCTGGAAATATGACGGCGGCGATGGTTTGCTGACCAATAACGGCTATTTTCATTTGAATGTCCCGATCACCATCACAGGGTTTACCGGCGCCTCTTTGTTCTATAATACCGACAGCCTGATTCTGGGCGTACTGTGTAACTTCACATTTTCAAGTACCAATTATATTTTCATCAACGACCCGGGCGCCTACCTGTATTCCGATGCGCAGTTTACGTTTGAAAACATAGGCTTCAGTGTGTTGGAGAACAAGGGCAAAGCCGTCATGGGGCCGAGTTCCGTCCTGCGCGGAAAGAGATTGCCCAGTTCCACTGTCATCTCCAACACAGATTCGCTTTTCCTGCAAGGGACGATCGAGATAAGCCGCTTTGCAGCATACGGCATCAAGAACACCGGCTACACCGAAAATTCCGGCTCCTTTTTCAGCAATTATACCGAAAAAGGCATTTTGAACAACGGCGGCACCTTCGTCAACTCCGGTTCG
>JAEUUV010000007.1 GCA_016787285.1 Saprospiraceae bacterium
TCGTTGGTGATGAACGTGGCGCGCACGTCGGTGGTGTCGAGCACCTGCGTGAACAGGTCTTTGGTGTGGCTATAGCCGAGCGTGACCACCGGGTGCCCCTGGTACGTGGGACTGATTTCAAAACTGTTGGTGAACTGCGGGCGCAGCATGGGGTTGCCCTTCTGGTAGGTCAGTTCGTCTAATTTGAACTCAAAAGGGTTCAGGTCCTGATAACTGGGGCGGTCAATGCGGCGGCTATACGTGGCGTTCAGGCCGAGTTTGTCGTTGAACTTGTACGTCAGCGCCGCACTGGGGAACAGTTTGGTATAGTTGGCTTCCACTTTGTCGCCGTTTTGGGGTGTGTTGGCGATGAGGTCGCCGGTGTAGTCCGTGTTTTCCACCCGCAGACCCGCCTGCACATGCAGTTTGCCCAACTGACGCTGGTAGTTGACGTAACCGGCGCTGGTGCGTTCGCGGTATTTGAAGCGGTTGCTTACCTCCAGGTCTTTGGTTTCCTGACCGTTGACGACGTTGAAAAAGTCGAACGTGTTGTCGGTTTTCACGTTCGCAACCTTGGCGCCGATGCCCAGTGTGCCTTTCAGAAAAGACTGCTCGTAGTCGGCTTTGGCGGTGGTGATCTCGATATCGGTGGGGGTCAGGCTGCGGTAAATGCGTTCGGAAAGGAGGTTTTCGCCGTCGGCAGTGCGGTAGTAGTTGGGCTGAAAACTGTTGCCCCGGATGCGGTATACACCCCGGTCGAGGTCGAGGTTCAGGCTGTGGCCCGAGGTGTCGGCGAAGCGGTAGTTGAGGTTGACGCTGCCGTTGCGGCGGTTGTCGTCCACGGTGTTCGTGGCCGAGAGCAACGTGTCGGGGGCGCCGGTATTTTCCACTTGACCGATGATGGTGTTGCTCGTGCTGCGCCACTCGGACGGCGCCAGGCTGCCGTTGAGCAGCACGCCCAGCGTGTGTTTGTCGTTGATACGCCAGTCGGCGCCGAGGCGGGCGCTGTTCCAGCGGCTGGTGTTGAAATTTTTGGCTTGCTGGTCGAACCGCAGGCCGTTTTGTTCGCGGAAAAAATTCTGGTCGTTATGCCAGTCGCCGTAGTGGTTGTTGTACGAGCCGAACAGGTTGAGGCTTTCGGTGCGGTGGTTGAGGCTGAAGTTCAAGCCCGCTTTGGGTGTTTCGCCCTGAATGGCTTCGATACCGATATTGCCGTTGGTGCCCAGCGCCTTGTTTTGCCGCAATTTGATGTTGATAATGCCCGCGTTTCCGGCAGCGTCGTACTTGGCCGAAGGGTTGCTGATGATTTCGATGTTGGCAATATCGGCAGCCTGCATGCCTTTGAGTTGGGCGGCCAGGTCTTTACCGTCAAGCGGCACTTCGCGACCGTCAATGAGCACCCGCAGGCCGTTTTTGCCTTTGATCGTGACGTTTTCGTTGTTGTCCACCGTCACTCCGGGGGCTTTGCGCAGCAGTTCGAGCGCGTTCAGGCCGGTGGAATTTACGGTACCCTCCACGTTCAGGATGGTTTTGTCGGCTTTCACTTCGATGACCTGCTTGCGGGCCGTGACGGTCACTTCGCCCAGGGTTTTGGAGCCGTCTTCGAGGCGCAGGTCGCCCATGTCGGTGTCTTTGCCGGAGCATTCAAACGCCGGCGATGAGTTTTTCCCGGCGCCAAGCGCGCTTGCGGCGAGGTAGTACCGGCCCGGCTGAATACCCGTCAGTTCGTAGGCGCCCGACGCATCGGTCATAGCGCCTTTGACGAGGGTGGAGTCTGCCGCCTGGTGCAAGGTGACGGTGGCATACTCGGCGGCGCTGCCGTCGGCCAGCAGCACCCGTCCGCTAATTTTTTGAGAAAAGGAAACTGTGCCCGAAAGCAGGGCGAGCCACAACAGAAGGATTGATTTCATAGCTAAATTATTTTTGTCGGCTAAATGCGAAAGGCAAGACAGGCCAACGACAGCAGAGGTTACAGCCGGGCTGCACCGCCCCGATGAAAAGCCGGATCGCCCCGACGAACGGCCGGAAATTTTTTCTCCGTGATAGCCCTTCCAGGTTTGGCAAACCTGGGAGGTCTAAGCCCCCCAAAACACAAGCCCCCCGACACGCGTTAATTTCCCCTACCTTTGCCGCCCGATTTTTTCGGCCTAACAATCGAACACAATGAAGTTGCACCTACTGCGGATTGCCGCACTGCTCATCGTCTTGTCCGGGTTTGCCGGCGCCCTTGGCGCGCAAACACCCAACCCGCAACTCGCCAACCAGTACTTCCAGAACGGCGAGTACCAAAAAGCCGCGGAATTGTATCTGCAGCTCATGGAGGCCGACCGCGGGTTGTCGGACTACTATTTCGATCAATATTTCAACTGCCTGCTTAACCTCGAACAATACGACGAGGGCGAAAAGGCCGTGAAAAAACAAATCAAAAAATCGCCCAACAACCCCAAACTGTACGTGCTGTACGGCAACCTGTACGAGCGCATCGGCAAACCCGACGACGCCACGGCGCAGTACGAAACGGCTATTGCCAAAATGGCGCCCGACTATGCATCTGTGCGCTCGCTGGCCAAAGTTTTTACCGATAACGCCAAGTTCGATCTGGCGATCAAAACCTACGAGCGCGGCGGCGATATTTTCAAAGACCCCCGGCGTTTTGCCTACGACCTGGCTGAACTGTACCGCCGCAAGGGCAATACACCCAAAATGATCGAATATTACCTGCTCACCGTGGACGCCGAGCCGGCCCGCCTGCTAACCGTGCAAACCCAACTGGCCCGCTACCTGAACGACGCGGAATACGCCGAACTGCAAGCCCAGTTGTACACCCGCCTGCAAGTACAGGACAACCCCGACTTCATCGAATTGCTGGCCTGGTCGTTTGTGCAGCGCAAGGATTTCAAAAATGCCCTCCGCCAGTACAAGGCGCTCGATAAACGCCTCGGCGAACCCGGACAGCGCATTTACAAATTGGCCGGCGACGCCGCCAATGCCCGCGACTACGACGCCGCCATAGCCGCCTACGAGTACATTATTCAGGAAAAAGGCGCTCAAAACCCGTTTTTCTTCGATGCCAAACGCGAAGCCATGAACTGCCGACGACGCAAAATCACGGAAGGATTCGACTATACCGTGGAGGAACTGCGCACGCTCGAAGCCGAATACGAAAGTTTTCTGACCCAGTACGAACGCGGCAGGAATACAGCCCACATTGTGATCCAGTTGGCCGACCTGGAAGCGTACTACATCAACGACCTGCCCAAAGCCGTCAAACTGCTCAGCGAACTTGTTGAGTTGCCGGGACTGAACCGCAGCGTGGTGGCTCGCGCCAAAATCAACCTCGCAGATTTTTACCTGATGAGCGGCGAAATCTGGGAGAGCACCCTGCTGTACAGCCAGGTGGACAAGGAGTTCCGGGAAGAGATGCTGGGGCAGGAGGCGCGTTTCAAGAATGCCAAGTTGTCGTATTTCAATGGCGATTTCGAGTGGTCGCAGGCACAGTTCAATGTGCTCAAAGCCTCCACGTCCAAACTCATTTCCAACGACGCGCTCGACCTCTCGGTGTTTATCATGGACAACCTGAACACCGACACCACCACCGACGCCATGGCCATTTATGCGGCTGCGGAAATGCTGGTGTACCAAAACCGTTTCCCCGAAGCATTTGCCCTGTTGGACAGCCTGCGCACTACATTTCCCGAAAATACCCTGCAGGATGACATCCTCTACCTCCAGGCGCAGGTGTACGAGAAAAAACGCGACTACCCGAAAGCCGCCGAACTGTACCGTATTGTGGCGGAAAAATACCCCGAAGACATCCGGGCCGACAACGCGTTGTATGCGCTGGCCATGCTATTGGAAGAAAAACTCAACGAGCCGGAAAAGGCCAAGGAACTGTACGAAAAAATCTTCCTCGACTTTTCCGGCTCCGTGTTTGCCGTGGATGCACGCAAACGCTTCCGGATTTTGCGGGGCGACAAAGTGCAGTAAACCTGCTGCTACCCCCTCGAATAATTCGGCGACTCTTTCGTGATGGACACGTTGTGCGGGTGGCTTTCGGTCATACCGGCACTGGTAATCTGCACAAACTGGGCTTTTTCCTGCAAAGCCTGCACCGTGGCTGCGCCGCAGTATCCCATGCCCGCGCGCAGGCCGCCGATGTACTGGGTCATCACCTCGGCCACCGAACCTTTGAACGGCACCCGGCCTTCGATGCCCTCGGGCACCAGTTTTTTGATGTCGTCTTCCACGTCCTGAAAGTAGCGGTCCTTGGAACCTTCACCCATAGCGCCGAGGCTGCCCATGCCGCGGTAGGATTTGAACTTGCGCCCGTCGAAGATGATCGTTTCGCCGGGGGCTTCTTCCACGCCGGCAAACAGCGAACCGGCCATGATGACGCCGGCCCCGGCGGCGAGCGCTTTCACAATGTCGCCCGTGTAGCGGATGCCTCCGTCGCCGATGATGGGCACGCCCGAGCCTTTGATGGCCTGCGCGGCGTTGTAAATGGCCGACAACTGGGCCACGCCCACTCCGGCCACGATGCGGGTGGTACAGATACTGCCGGGGCCGACGCCCACTTTCACCCCGTCGGCGCCGGCATCCACGAGTGCTTTGGCGCCGTCGCCGGTAGCCACATTGCCGCCTACGACCTGAAGGGCGGGGTACGTTTTTTTCAGGTGTTTGACCGCTTCCAGCACCCCGCGCGAATGGCCGTGGGCGGTGTCTACCGTCACCACGTCCACGCCGGCGCGCACAAGGGCGTCCACCCGTTCCAGCATGTCGGCGGTGACGCCCACGGCGGCGCCCACCACGAGGCGGCCGAGGGCATCCTTGCAGGCATTGGGAAAGTTGACGCCTTTCATAATGTCCTTGTAGGTGATCAGGCCCATGAGCAGGAACTGCTCGTCCACTACAGGCAGTTTTTCAATTTTATGCCGCTGAAGAATTTGCCGGGCCTCGGCCAGGGTGGTGCCCACGGGGGCGGTCACCAGCCCTCGTTTGGTCATCAGGCTGCGCACGAGGCGGGTATGGTCTTTTTCAAAACGCAGGTCGCGGTTGGTGAGGATACCCACCAATTTGCCGCGTTTGTCGGTGATCGGGATACCGCCGATGCTGTACCGCCGCATGAGGTCGAGCGCTGCCGACATGGGCGCGTCGGGGTGCAGGGTGACGGGGTCAATGATCATGCCTGCCTCGGAACGTTTCACGGCGCGCACCTGATCGGCCTGGTCGGCGATGCTCATGTTTTTGTGGATGATGCCGATGCCGCCTTGCCGGGCAATGGCAATAGCCAGATTTTTGTCCGTCACGGTATCCATGGCAGCCGACACTATGGGCACATTCAGGCGGATTGAGCGGGTGAGTTGGGAGGAAATGTCCACCTCGCGGGGCAGGACTTCGCTGTATGCGGGGACGAGCAGGACGTCGTCGAAGGTAAGCGAGAGGCCGAGAAATTTCGGCAGTGCATTGCTTGTTTCCATGCGCAAAGGTCGTTTTTCCCGCTGGAAAATCGGCACGGCAGTTCCCGGAATTTTTTTTCACATCTTTGCCCGGGATAAAAAACACTTCGTGCCGTCCATGCTATCCGTCCACTCCGATACCTATTTTATGCAACAAGCCCTCGCGGAGGCCAAACAGGCCTACGAGGCCGGCGAGGTGCCCGTGGGTGCGGTGGTTGTGTGCGAAAATCGCATCATTGCCCGGGCGCATAACCAAACCGAGCAGTTGACCGACGTGACCGCCCACGCCGAAATTCTGGCCCTGACCGCCGCTTCCAACCACCTCGGCAGCAAGTACCTGCCGGAGTGTACGCTGTACGTCACGCTCGAACCCTGCGTCATGTGCGCCGGAGCGCTGGCCTGGGCGCAAATGGGCCGGGTGGTGTACGGCGCTACCGACGACAAGCGCGGCTTCATGCTGCACGGCGGCAAAAGTCTGCTGCACCCCAAAACCAAACTCGAAATGGGCGTGCTGGAACACGACTGCGGCATGCTGATGACGGCGTTTTTCCGGGGGAAACGATAGGTCTATCGCAAACTGGTTTCCCGAATCCGGTATGCCGAAGGCGTCAGTCCGATTTCCTTTTTGAAATACCGGTTGAACGACACCTTGTTGTTGAACCCCGCCTCGTAGGCAATCTGGATAATTGTGTGCTGAGCGTATGCCGGATCGGCCAGCAGACGCTTGACGTGTTCGACCCGGTAGCGGTTGATCAGTTCAAAAAAATTGACCCCGTACTGCTCGTTGATCACCTGCGACAACTGGTGGTGGCTGATGTCGAGATAAGCCGCCAGATCGGTCAGGCGCAATTCGTTTTCCCGAAAAACCTGCTCCTCTGCCAGCAGGCGTTCCAGCCGGTTTTTGATGGAAATGCTCGCCCCATCGGTCAGGCTGGAACTCCGGTATTTTTGAACCGGAAAAAAATTGCCGATCGGTTCGCTGCGGAACACCCGCCGCTGTACGAGTCCCATGTACGCGACAGCCAAAATGCCCAGCGCCATGACAAAACTGATGGCATAATCCCATTGCGGGTTGAAAAACGAACAGCCCACCAGCATGAAGTAGGATAAAAAGGCCAACGTGTACAACAGCATTCCCCGGGCCACCACATTTGTCCAGACTTTGATATTGGCGTCCACCTGCCAGTCGTTGCGCGTAGTGTTCCAGATGAGCACCGTGTAAAAAAGCAGGTGCCCGGTCAGCAACACGGGCGAACTACCGATGCGGAACAAATCGGGCGGGATACCTGTCTGGATACCGAAGTTGGACAAAAAAACAGGCAACGTCAGCAGGCCGGATACAGCCGGCAGGAGGTAGTGCAGCGCCGCTTCCTTAGCCGTGTAGTCTTCCTGAAACGTGTCTTTTAGGTACAAAAACAGCGATGGCCCGATCAAAAAGGTCAGGAACTGCCACAGGTTTTGCAGGTAGGGAAACCGGATTGCGAAACCCGTCCAGATGAGGACATACGAGGCGAGCGTAAGCGCGAATGCGAATACCGCCACCGCGAGCCGTTTTTCTCCCGCCGAAAACCGCGAGTGCCCGAGCAGCAGCACGACACCAATCAGCAGCCCGAGTACGGCTATTGCTGCCAGCGTAGTCGTCCAGAAATTGAACTGTGGCCGTACCGAATCCCTCAACCGGACAAATGCCGGGTTATTCCCGGCCAGGCGTTTGAACACTGGTTGCCGGAGCATATTTTCACTGAGTTGTCCAGGCGGAATGGCAAAAAGTCCCGCCAGTGCCAGACTGTCCTGCCCGAGCGCAGCCAGGCATTTTGCCTCCCAAAACGCGGCAATGTGCTGCCGTTGGCCTTCCAGTTGCCGGACTTCCCGAAAGAGTGCCAGTGCCCGTTCCGTCTCTCCGTTTCGGAACAAGCATACGGCGCCGTGAAATTTCATGCTTTCGCTGTGCAAGGGTGTGCGGTGCAGTTCCGCCGCAATGCCGGCACATTTCTGCCGTGCGACCGCCGATTCGATGGCCTGTGCCGTCAATTGACAGAAAGCAGGGCCTGCGTTTAAAAACAGGAGCCAAACGGCAAGAAATGCTTTGTTTTTCATCGCATCATTTTTGTACCACCACTGTTTGCCGGCCAACAACACCATCAGCAAACCGCGCCACAAGATGGTACACGCCGGCAGGCATACCGGACGCATCCCAGGTAGCAGTGCTGTCGGCAAAGGTAATTTTCCGCACCAACTGCCCTGCCGAGTTATGCACCTCCAGTTCCGTCGCTCCCTGCAAGGCATCCGGATCGGCAAACCGGAACAAGGTACCGACGGTGGGCACCACGAATGCCACTTCCCGATATGCTTCGCGTACGGCGGTAGCGGGTAGCGGGCGCAACACAACAGCGTTGGGCGTGCGCAGGCCAAGTGTACCCGGTGGGACAAAATCGCCGATCAGCGTACCCGCTCCGTCGTACTCCCGCACCGAGGAGCTGCCGCCACAACCGAGCAGGATATGGCCGTTGGGGAGAAAGGCCACACCTTCGCCCCTGGGTACGCCGGCGATGAACACGCCTTTAAATTGCCCTGTGCTGTCGAATCGTTTGACGGAGCCGCCCTCATAATCCAGCACCAGAAGGTCGCCGTTTTCGGTAAACCAGATGTTCGTCGGTCCGATGAGATTGGCGCTGATGAAGTTGCCGAGGTCGGCACCGGTGGGGCTGAATTTTCGCACGTACTTGCCGTTGTACGACGACACGTAGAGATTGCCCGCAGTATCCCAGTCCATCCCGATGCTGTTGGATACGCCCGTGGTCGTGAACTCACCCAGATACGCGCCAGCAAGGGAATAGCGCCGCACCCTGCCGTTGCCGAACCACTGCAGGACGTACAGCAGGCTGTCGGAACCAAGCCGCATACGGGTGGGGCCTCCGATGCCGGTGGCAAACTCGCCGAGGTAATCCCCCGTACTCAGGTTGAATTTGGTAATCCGACCGTTGGAGAAGTTGGACACCAGCACAATGTTTTCATTTTCCAGAAAAAAGAGGTCCTGAGGCCAGGCGAGGTTTTGGGAAATGAACACTTGTCCGTTCGAACCATCGGCATCGAACTTCAGGATTTTCCAGGGCGGGTTTTGAAAATCACCGGCGTCGCTCACGTACACCGAGTAGTTTTGGGCCGGGAGCAACCCAAGGCAGCAGGCCGTCAGTGCGGCAGCAAGGAAGAATTGTTTTGTTTTCATAGCCGTGCATTTGTTTGTGAAATGACGGCGAATCAAGGGCGAATCGGCGGGGCAGGCGTTTCTTTTTATCAGGATTTACTTTTTGGTTTCGGCCATTTCCTTCAGCATACGCCTGGCATTTTCTCCCACGCTGCCGTCAGGATCCAGCGCAATGGCTTTTTGGTAAAACTCCACAGCCTTTTCCGTTTGTCCGGCTTGTAAATTTGCTTCTCCAAGGCTATCCCAGGCATTGGCGGAGTGAGGAAAAAGTCGGGTGTTCAGTTGAAAAACGGACAGCGCCCGATCCGTCTTTTCTCCGTTCAGCAAGTCGTAACCTGCGCGGTTGATGCGGTCTTCGAAATTGATGTAGCGGTAGCGCCGGTCGGCCACGATGCGTTGGGCGTCCGTCTCCAGTTGTTCGGTTTGGCCCGACTGGAACAGGGCGCGCAGGTGCGCCATGGGATCAAGCACGGGGTCATTGTCCGATACTTGCAACGCGGCTTCCAGCACCGGGTCGCGGTTGGAGCGATAGTCGTCGAACGACAGCTCGGCAGCCAGTTGGGGCGCCAGCCAATCGTCGTTTTCCCACTGGGGTTTGTCCTGCCACCAGGCGAAGGAAAGGAACACGGGTAGTTTGCTTTTGGGCAGTTCCACGCGGCGATTGTCGCCGTAAAAGTTGATGTTTTCAGCGGTCGGCTCGCCCACGAAGATGGCGTCGGTGTAGTTGTGCAATTCGTTCACGAGGTTTTGACAGGCCGAAAACGTACGCCGCCCGATCAGCACGAAAAGTTTGCCGGGTTGGTTGATCTTCTTCGCCCGGATGAGGCCCTGCACAATGGGTTTGTTTTTGTAGTTGTTGCCGCCACCATTGAGGCGCACATCCAGCACAAAGCGTTCCACGTCGTTCTTTTCCACGAAATCGAATACCCGTTTGTAAAATGCCGCAATGGATTCGTCTTTGTCGTCCAGCTGCTGGCTCTGGCGCACATACATGGTTTTATGTTCGGGCAGGTATTCGAAGGAGTAGTTTTTGTTGAGATTTTTCAGGTAAAGCGGTGTAGTCGCGGAGTCGCGCACTGTCAGCCAGGCGCCGCCCGGCGCCACGAAGCCGTACCGCCTCGGAAACCGGAAGGCGTCCTCCGCATCGAAGGTTTTTTCATATGATTTACCGTCCCGCTCCAGTGTCATGGTAATGGTCTGTTTCAGGGATTTTGTGATGCCCTGGGCATGCAGCGCCTCAGGTATAAGCAGAAAATCGAGGATGTACGCCCGGAAATATTGTTCGTTTTCGACGGGCAACAGCGGACGCAGGGCCTCAAGTGCTTTTTCAACGGGCAGCCCCTCCACACGCAGCAGTTTGGCGCCAAGCATACCCGCCATTGCCGGGGGGCAGCCTTCCACCCGGATGCCTTCGGAGAACCAGTACAGGTTCATCGGCACGATGTGCGACTTGACGGGCGCCTGCGACCAACCGATGTCGGTATGCCCGTAACCAAAAGACGAAACGATACGCCCGAATCCGGCCAGAATTTCGTGCGGTTGCAGGGCAGGTATGGTCTGATGCAGTTTTTCCACTTCGGCATCCCATTTTTCCGCAGTGATTTTTTTGAACAGAAAAGCGTAGTCCTTGTGTACCGTTTTTTGCAGGAATCGGAGGTCGGACTGCCAATCGGCGGCGGTGAGGTCCGTTTGGGCGTGGGCGTGGATAAGCAGGAAACCGGATAGAACAAGCGTAAGGAGATGTTTCATAGCGGAGGATATGGTTTGTAGTTTTTTCGGGGCATAACGTGGTGTAAAGAAACCGATTGCGATTCGTGCGTTGCGGCCTCGCCCCGGGCCTTTTGGGGCGAGGAGGTGAGGCCGAACACGCCCACCCACCTTCACGGTCTTTTTACGACTTTCGCCTCTGCCTTTTTCAAATTTTCCTCGAACAAACCCAGGTTGGGGTCGTTGCCGGTTTTGCCAATCTCCACCGCTTTTCGATAAGCCGTGACCGCTTCTGAATTTTTACCGTTTGCCACGAGCGCCTCACCGTAACTGTCGTACACGTTGGCAGAATGGGGAAATAGTACCGTATTGCAGTAAAAAACGACTTCGGCTGCCCGGGCTTTTTTGTGGCGCATCAGGTATTCGTAGCCAAGGGCGTTGATGCCCGGTTCGTCCATCAGGCCGGCGTCACAGTTTTTCCGAAGGCTTGCGAGCACCTTGTCCGTTGAACCTGCTGCCGTGTGATTTTCCAGTGTTTCGAACAGTTCGCGCAACAGCGCGGCGTGGGTTTCCCTGTTTTTCCGGCGAAACTCGTCGGCAGCCGCGCCGGCAAGTTCGAGGGCTTTGGCAAGCGCTTCGGCCTCGGGCACTTGTACTTCGGGCACGACGCCGACGCCTTCCCAGTTTGTTTTTGTGACGGGGTTGACGGCCTTGCCCATCGGGATGAACACCATGAATTTGTCATTCACCGGCACCGAGCCGCCCGGGTTGGCGCCGCCGCCGGTGGTTTCGCCCACGAGGGTAGCCCGCTTTTGGGTTTGCATGTTGTAGGAAAACTCCTCGGCGCCCGAAAACGTGCGGTTGCCGGTAAGTACAAACAGCGGCACATCGGGCATTTTTTTCCCGCCCACCTTGTCGAGCGTCCAGAATTCCTCCGTGCGGTCGCCGTCCCGCCAGTACAGGCTGTTCAGGTGCACACGCTTGTCGAAGAAGTAACTGCACAGGTACTGTACCATTGCGGGATTGCCGCCGCCGTTTTTCCGCAGGTCAATGATGACGGCGTCGGACGTGGCCAGCAGGGCCATGTAATGGTCGGCAATGGCGGCGCCTGCCTGTGGGTGGGCAAAACCCCTCAGGTCGAGGTAGCCGATATTGCCTTCGAGTTTTTGTGCGGCGGCAAAACCTGCCGTGATTTCGCGTTGCCGGACGCGATCCTGAAGCATGGCTTCAGTCATTTGCGCAGGCGTGGCCGCGGTTTGAACGGCAAATGGGGGCGCAGGCCGCACGCGCAAGTGTTTGTCTTTTGTAATAGCCTGCGCTTCGCGGGTGAGGGCGTCGGCGAAGGACCGAACCTCCTGAGCGGCATCGAAAACACCGGCTTTGAACTGCTTGCTCAGGTGTTCGCCGGTGGCTTTGGCAATATCCGGGAATACATACCGCTCCTGGAGCAAGGCCGAGAGTTTCTCGATGGTTTCCTGTTTGAAATCTGCCGTCAGGGCGGTTTCCTGAGCCTGAATCGGATGGGCAAGGAAGGCAGCGAGCAGGTACAGCACTGTCAGGGTAAGGTTCCGTTGTTTCATACGCGTCAAAATTTTAGAAGTTGCTTTTTCAAACTCTGACACGAATTTGGCCGGGCGGGTTGCGTCGAAGCGGGATGGGCAGGGATTGGTTCAAAAAAAAAGCGGCCACTCCGGGTTTCGGAATGGCCGCTGTGGTAACGGATGGTGTTACACCGAGAGGGCGATCACTTTTTGAGAAACTTGTCCAGCGCCGACTGTGGTGTTTGGCCGGCGCCGAGGTTTTTGACCTTGCCCGATGCGTCCGTCCACTGGAACGTAACTTTCGTGAAATTGAGGCTGAGCGATTCCATCGGGCGACCGCTGCTGCTTCCTTGCCCTGAAGTGCTGTAGCTGCTGACGAGTACATCCTCCAGCGTGTAGGTGAGGTACTCCTGCTGGTCGCCACCGGCTTTGCGGCATGTCAATTTGGCTTCTTTGATGTGCTGTCCGCTGGCCGCCGCCTGCATCAGGTCGGGCGAGGACTTGTCGTTCATTTTAGTGATGCTGATGTCATGCACAGAGACCTTACCGGCGCCACCGCCGCCGCCGGCCCCGTGTGCTCCGGTTGCTGACGGGTTTGTAGCACCCCAGCTAAAGGATTCGATGTGTATGCACTCCCGGCATTTGGCGTCGGTTGATTCACCGTCAACGCCATCAATCTTGAGGAAATAGTCCACGTGAGCGGCCTGGGGCTTGTTCGGGCCGGCAACGCGGTTGGTTTGGGAGAAAACGAGCAGCGGAGCGGCTGCGAAAAGTGTGGCAAACAATACATGTTTCATGACTCAGAGTGTGTGTTTGTAGAATGTGATGAACAATCATTTTTGACACGACAAAGGTCACGGCCCTGAACCGCGCGAATGTTCAAGGCTTGTGCAAAAAGAGTAAAAAAGGGTAAAAATCAGGCGGTTTTACCGCTGCCGAGGTCGAATGCTTTCGGAAAATGTTGATCCGTAATCCGCCGCTGCGCGTAAATGCGCCCGACCTGCAGCAACTGATCCACCATTTCGGCCTTGTCCATCTCCCGCATTTTCAGGATGGTCTTGTCGTCGAACGGCAGGTGTGGCTTGTCTTCCTGGGTGCCGTCGCGGTTGGTTTTCGGTTGTTCCAGATACGCCTGATAGCGCAGGTAGTGCAGCATGGGGGCGGGGGTGAGCAGGTCGCCGTGCAGGTCGCCGATCTCCGAGTCAATTTCGATGGCGGTAGGGCTTTTGCTGAGGTATTGCAGGAGGAGTTGATTTTGGTAGGTGGCGTCTTCCATGAGCATGTCGGGCACGGTGGCGGCCCATCCGAGCATGTTGCTGTCGGCCATTTTTTCGGCGTCTACCACTTTGGTGTAGGTGCCGGTGCCGATGGATACGAGCAGGAGTTTGTCGGCGCCGGTTTCCCAGTGGAAGGGAAACCCCTTGAGAGTAGCCAGCAGGAAAAGTTGGAACGCCGGGTTGTTGGCCATGCTGACGCCGCCGTCAATGAACACAGCCTGGCGGTTGCCGATGTCAATGCGTTGGGGCAGGAAATAGGTGGGCGCGGCGGTGCTGGCGCGCACCACTTCGCGCAGGAAGTAGTCCTTGTTGCCGATTTCACCTGCTTTGGCTGGTTCGAAGTATTTGGCCTTGGGGTGGTTGATCATGGCCCAGGTGCTGAAGGTATCGGCGCGTTTGGCATTCACGCAGAGGCCGGTGCGGATGGCGTCGTCGCCGAGGCGGATGTCGCCGAAGAGTTTGAGCAACTCTTCCTGCAGGGGTTTGTCGTCGTAGTTGGCTTTGAGTTTGGAGCCGATCTGGAAGACGCTGAACTTGTCGCCGAAAATTTTGCCGCCCAGTTCGCCGTACAATTGGATCACTTCGGAAACACTGCGCCCGGTAGCCAACAGTGCGGCAATGATGGCGCCGGTGCTGGTGCCGCCGATGAGGTCGAAGTAATCGCAAAGCAGCAGGTTGGGGTTGCCGTGCCGCTCACGCAGCATGGTTTCGATTTTTTCGAGAAAACCGAGCGAGATGGCGCCGCGGATACCGCCGCCGTCCAGAGCAAGCATACGTTTGGGGCCGGGGGAAGAGAGGCGGGAGAGGAGTTGTTGAGACATTAAACAGTTTTGAGTTTTGAGTTTTGAGTTTTGAGTTTTGAGTTTTGAGTTTTGAGTTTTGAGTTGGACAAAAGTAGGTGGTTTTTATGGAGTATTGTTCGGCGCACTCAAAACTCAAAACTCAAAACTCAAAACTACCCCTTACGTTTGCACCCCAACGATGGGGAAGGCCTTTTTCGACTTTTTGCAGCATCTGCTGAGCCAGGACGCCTGGTTTCGGTGGATCGTGTGCATTGTGCTGGTTTACCTGATCTGGCAAATACTGCGCATCCTGCGCCTGGTACTGCGGCATCTCGTTCGGTGGTTTCGCAAAACCTGGCGCTTCACGTTTGTCTGGGGACGCCGCAACCTGCTCGTCATCGCCGCGCTCGGCACCCTGCTCTGGGCCTTCAGCAATCCGCTGCTCGACCTGCTGCAAAGCATCGAGCAACGCTATTTTTCACCCGTGTTCCTGAACGACTACGGCAACTGGAACGAGGCGCACCTCACCGCTATTTTTGAAGAAGAATTGGGCAAACAGGTGGACCCGTATCAAAAAATGGTGGTGATGCGCCGTACCCGCGAAATGGCCGAAAAAATACAGTCCACACCGCTGGCTATCTACGAAGCAGCCTATCTCGAATGCGGCCTCAACCCCTTCCGGGTGCGTACCGACCGCGTGGCGGCAGGCTGGATTCAGTTTACCCGCGCCGGACTCGCAAGCCTGCGCTACCACGGGAAACCCGTTTCGATGAACGAGGTATTCCGCGCCTGCGAAACCCGCGACATCGAGTTTATGATGGACCTAACCGAACTTTACCTCGTGCGCAAATACGAACAGTCGGGCCGAAAACCCCTGCACAATACCATTGACCTCTACCTCGCCCTGTTCGCCCCGGCACATATCGGGGCGCCGTCGGACAAAGTCGTGTACGCCGGCCTGGACAATCCGAGTTATTTCAAAAACGCCGGCCTCGACGGCTGGTTCGTCGTTCGGAATGCCGGCGACAGGCAACAGATCGTTCGCGAACGCGGCGCCCGCGACGGGAAGATCACGATCTGGGAGATTTACCTGGCCATAGAGGCCAAAAAGGGCAGGCTGGTGCGAAGCTATGCGCGGTAAGGAATTTTGTGCTCCCCAAAATCCGCTTCCCCTGCATGCCCATTGTTACCGCGCTCGGAAAATCCGAATACCTACCTTTGCCGCCCAACTTAAAAACCCGAAACCCGAAACTCAAAACTGTACCATGCGCCTTGTCATACTGTCCATCCTAACGCTCCTCGCCTACATGCCGGCCGAAACCCAGACCACCGCAGCCCCCATCCGCCAGCCCATCCGAACTGCCTGGGAATTTCGTCAGGCGCATACCGGTACCTGGAAAGCCACGACGATGCCCGTCAGCGTACACACCGCCCTGCTCCAGTCCGGCCAGATCGAGGACCCGTTTTACGGCGCCAATGAGGAAAAACTCCAGTGGATCGAGCGCGAAGACTGGGAGTTTCAGTGCACCTTCGACGTGGACGAGCAAACGCTGGCGCGCAAACACGTCGAACTCGTGTTCCGCGGACTCGACACCTACGCGCACGTATTTCTCAACGACAGCCTCGTGCTCGAAACCGATAACATGTTCCGAACCTGGCAGGCGGAGGTAAAACGCCACCTCAAACCCACGGGCAACCGCCTGCACATCTATTTCGAAAGTCCGGTGAAAAAAGCGGAACCCGACTGGCAGGCGCTCGGCTACGAACTTCCGGGCGGCATCCGCACCATGACCCGCAAGGCGCAGTTTCACTACGGCTGGGACTGGGGGCCGCGCTTCGCCGGCTGCGGTATCCTGAAACTGCCCGAACTGCTCGCCTGGGACGATTTTATTCTGGAAAATGTGTTTGTCACGCCGCAACGCGTGTCCGCCGAAGAGGCCGTACTGGTGGCCCGTTTTCGCTACCGCTCCGAGATCGAAGCCAAGGTCAATATCGCTTTCCGCGACGGCAAACGCAAGTCGCTCGAAGACCGTATCCTCCAGATCGGCACCCACGAGGATTCCATAACCTACACCGTGAACAACCCGCGCCTGTGGTGGTGTGCCGGCATGGGCGAACCCAACCTGTACGACTTCAGTATTGATTTCAAAAACGGCTACAACCTGCTCGACCGCTCGGAAATCCGCATGGGCATCCGAACGGTGGAATTGGTCACGGAGCCGGACACCTTCGGCAAGTCGTTCTATTTCAAACTCAACGGCAAACCCGTTTTCGCCAAAGGCGCCAACTACATCCCGCAGGATATTTTCCAAGACCGCGTGACCGGCGCCCAGTACAAGCGCCTGCTCGACGACGCCGTGGCCGCCAACATGAACATGCTGCGCGTATGGGGCGGCGGCATCTACGAGGACGACCTTTTTTACCAACTCTGCGACGCGCGCGGCATCCTCGTGTGGCAGGATTTCATGTACGCCTGCGCCATGTACCCCGGCAACGGCAGGTTCCTGAAAAATGCCGCCGCCGAGGCCTACGAACAGATCGAACGCCTGCGCCAGCACCCCTGCATCGCCCTGTGGTGCGGCAACAACGAAAACAACGAAGCCTGGCACCACTGGGGCTGGCAGATGCAGTTCAATGAAGCCCAGCGCAACCAGGTCTGGCGTGATTACCAGATTCTGTTCAACGACCTGCTGCCGACCTACGTGGACAACTACGCCGGCGGCGTGCCGTATTGGGAAAGTTCGCCGCAGTTTGGCCGCGGCAACCCGCGCTCCACCAAAGAGGGCGATTCGCACTACTGGGGCGTGTGGCACGACGAAGAGCCGTTCGACATGTTCAACAAGCGCGTGCCGCGGTTTATGAGCGAGTATGGTTTCCAGTCGTTTCCCGACTGGGCCACCATCGAGTCGTTTTCCAAACCCGAAGAACGCGTGCTCGACAGCAAGGTGATGCTCACCCACCAGAAGCACCCGCGCGGCAACGCCCTCATCGCCGAATACCTCAAGCGGGATTTCCGGGTGCCCAAAAACTTCGAGGACTTCGTGTACGTCAGCCAGCTGCTTCAGGCCGAAGGCATGCGCACCGGCATCGAGGCGCACCGCCGCAACAAACCCTACTGCATGGGCACGCTGTACTGGCAACTGAACGACGTGTGGCCCGTTGCCTCCTGGTCGAGCATTGACTACCACGGTCGCTGGAAGGCGCTGCACTACTACACCCGCGACGCGTACAGCCCCGTGGTGGCGCTGCCCTGTGTGGAAGACGACATCCTGAAAGTGTACGTCAGTTCAGATTTGCCGACCGACACGACGTTCAACGTACAGGTACGCGCCTTTTCGCTCGAAGGCAAAAAACTGAGCGAAGAACTGGAGATGAATATGTTTGCCGGCCCCGACACCGCCCGCATGGTGTGGCAGGGCTACCTGAAAACCGTGCTCGCCGGCCACAAGGAAGAGGATGCCGTTGTGGAAATTGTGTTCAAAACCGCCGGCGACACCGTGCTGAACCGCCGCCTGTTTTACCTCGTGCCGCCCAAAAAACTCGCGCTGCCGCGCACCGAGGTGCGCGTGCTGGTCAACCCGGTGAACGAGGGCTACGAGATCACCCTGCACAGTCCCAAATTAGCCAAAAACGTGTATCTGCGCTCCACCGCCGACGGCCGGTTCAGCGACAATTACTTCGACCTGTTGCCCGGTGAACGTCGCACGGTGTTGTTCAAAACCGAACAAATACTGGACGACCCGAAGGCCGCTTTTTCGGTGAAACACCTGCAACAAACCTACTGACCATGCGGCAAACCCTGACACGTCTGGTTCGCGACCCATGGGCCTGGCTCGGCCTTGGGTTGTTTGCCGTGTACCTGCGCGGCCTGTTTCTCGACGTGATGGACGTGGATGCCTCGCAGTATGCCTCCATTTCCATGGAAATGCTGCAAACGGGCAACTGGCTGGAGGTGCAGCACCGCCACGCCGACTACCTCGACAAACCTCCGCTCCTGTTCTGGACTTCGGCGCTGTCGTTCGCCCTGTTCGGGTTGCACAACTGGGCGTACAAACTGCCCTCGCTGTTCGGCATCCTCGCCGGGGTGTACGCGACATACCGTTTTTGCCTGCTTTTTTATCCGAAGGAAACCGCCCGTTTTGCCGCATTCATCCTTGCTGCCTGCATGGGTGTGCTGCTGATGGGCAACGACGTGCGCACCGACACCCTGCTCATGGGCATGACGGCCTGCGCGGTGTGGCGGGTGGCGGTGTTGTACCGGGCGGCGCGGCCCGGTTTTGCCGAGGTGCTGTGGGCCGGATTTTTTGTGGGCCTGGCCATGCTGGCCAAAGGGCCTATCGGCCTCATCATGCCTGTTTTTGCCGTGGGGACACACCTGGCACTTCGGCGTGACTGGGCCAGGCTGGTCGAGTGGCGCTGGCTGCTTGCGCTGACGGTGGCGGCGGTCGTGCTGATCCCGATGTGTTGGGGACTTTACCACCAGTTTGACCTGCATCCGGAGAAAACCGTGAACGGGCGCACGGGTGTCTCGGGGCTGTACTTTTACTTCTGGGAGCAGAGTTTCGGACGCATCACGGGGGAAAATGTCTGGAAAAACGACACATCTCCGTTCTATTTTCTGCACGTGTACCTGTGGGCGTTTTTGCCCTGGCCGCTGCTGCTGATCGGGGCTTTCGGACGCCGGATGACCGATTTGTTCCAGCAAAAAATGCGCCTGCTCCCGGGCGACGAAGCGTTTTCTATCGGGGCATTCCTGCTGACTTTTGTGGCCTTGTCCATGTCAAAATACAAACTGCCGCACTATATTTTCGTGACGCTTCCCTGGGCAGCGGTGCTTGTGGCGCGTTGGCTGGCAGGTGCGTACTGCCGAACCCCGTTTGGCGCACACGAGAGCGGGGCGACCACAAGGGTCGCCCCTACGGAGCAGGTGCAGCCCGGGAAAACGGTAGGGGCGACCCTTGTGGTCGCCCCCCTTGTGGTCGTTCTGCTCCTCGCAGCATCCGCCCTGCTGCTCGCTTTTGTTTTCCCGACAATGAGTGTGTGGAAATGGGCGACGTTTTTGGCCCTGTTCGGCGTCGCAGCGGTTTTCCTCTGGAAAAAAACACCGGAACGGCTGGTGCAAAGCGGCGTGCTCGCATTTCTCGGGACGGCTTTCGTCGTGAATTTTCATTTTTACCCCAACCTGCTGCCGTATCAGAGCACGGCTTCGGCGCCGCGTTTTGCCCGGGAACACGGTATTCCGGCGGAACGAATGGGTTTTTTCAACCGCCACGGCCATGCACTCGATTTTTACGCCGGGCATATTTTGACACAAATAGACAGTCCGGAGCAAGCGCGCAGGACGGCTGCCGAAACGGGCGATTTCTGGCTGTACACCGACTCGACCGGGCGCGCCCGTCTGGACAGCGCATCCGTGCGATACAACCCGGTGGCTACCTTCGGGCATTTTCAGGTGGCCCTGCTCAAACCGGAGTTTTTGAGTCCGTCCAAACGCGACAAAACCCTGACGCCGGTGTATTTGTTAAAAATTGAACCGCAGTAACATCCTCCAATCAGCGATTTTTTCAACATCTTCGCGCAACGAAACCAACCCACAAACAGAAAAATTATGACAGAAAAACCGTGGCTCAAGCACTACCCCAACGGCGTACCGGCAAACATTGACCCGGATGTGTACCCGCGCCTGACCGACATGCTGGACGAATGCCTGAAAAAATACAGCAACCTGCCGGCGTTCATCTTCATGGGCAAAACGCTCACGTTCGGCGAGGTGGATCGCCAGAGCGCCCATTTTGCCGCCTACCTGCATTCCCGTGGCCTGGAACCGGGCGACCGCATCGCCCTGATGATGCCCAACATGCTCCAGTACCCGATTGCCCTGTTCGGCGCCCTGCGGGCCGGGCTGATTGTGGTGAACACCAATCCGCTGTACACCCCGCGCGAAATGCGCCACCAGTTTGTGGACTCCGGCGCCAAGGCCATCGTCATCGCCGAAAACTTTGCCGCCAACCTGGAGCAGATCATCGGCGAGACGCAGATCAAAACCGTGATCCTGACCAGCATCGGCGAAATGCTGGGCATCAAGGGCGTGCTGGTCAACTTCATCGTGCGGCGGGTGAAAAAAATGGTGCCCAAGTACAACCTGACCAATACCGTCTGCTTCACCGACGCGCTCAGGCAGGGCCGGAAATTCACCATCAAGCCGTTCAGCTCCGGCCCCGACGATACGATCATCCTGCAATACACCGGCGGCACCACGGGCGTATCCAAAGGCGCCATGCTCACCAACCGCAACCTCGTAGCCAACATGCAGCAAATTCGCGCCTGGCTGATGCCCGTGCTGCCCGAAGGCAAGGTGGTGGCGCTGTGCCCGCTGCCCTTGTACCACATTTTTGCGTTCACGGTCAACTGCCTGGCATTCATGTCCGTGGGCGGCAGAAACGTGCTCATCGTCAATGCCCGCGACATTCCGGCGCTCATCAAGGAATGGCGCACCCACAAGCCGAATATTTTTACCGGCGTCAATACGCTGTTCAACGCCCTGCTCAATAATGCCGATTTTGCCAAACTCGACTTTTCCACCCTGCGGGCAGCCGTGGGCGGCGGCATGGCCGTGCAACGCGCCGTGGCCGAACGCTGGCAACAAACTACGGGTTGCCAACTCGTGGAAGGCTACGGCCTGACCGAGTCCAGCCCCGTGCTCTGCGTGAATCCCGTGAATGAAAACAACCGCCTCGGCTCCATCGGTATGCCGGTGCCGTCCACCGATATCCGGATCGTGAACAACGAAGGACAGGTAGCCAACATCCGCGAAACCGGCGAAATTCAAGGCTATGGCCCGCAAATTATGAAGGGCTACTGGCAGCGCCCCGACGCCACTGCCGAAGTCATCAAAGACGGCTGGCTCAGCACAGGCGACATCGGCTACATGACCGAAGACGGCTTTTTCCACATCGTGGACCGCAAGAAGGACATGATCCTCGTGTCAGGTTTCAATGTGTATCCCAACGAGGTGGAAGACGTGATCGCTACGCACCCCAAGGTTATGGAAGTAGCCGTGGTGGGGGTGCCCGACGAAAAGTCGGGCGAGGTGGTCAAGGCGTTTATCGTGAAAAAAGACCAAAGCCTGACCGCCGACGAAATCACGGCCTTCTGCCGGGCGGAAATGACCGGCTACAAAGTGCCCAAGCATATTGAGTTCCGCCAGGAGTTGCCGAAAACCAATGTCGGCAAAATCTTGCGGCGCGCCCTGCGGGACGAAGCAAAATGAGTTGTTTACCTTTGCGCCCGCGCAAACCCCCTCTTATTCCCACGGGTGAACCCGTGGGCGGAGAATTGGAACCAATCAACCAGTACCCGTTAAACCCGTTAAACCCGTTAAACCCGCTCAACCTTTCAACCGTACAACCGTCAACTGTTCCATGATTTTTGATCTGAAGATGATCCGGGAGTTTTACAAAAACTACCCGGCCCGCGTGGATGCCGCCAAGGCCAAACTCAAGCGCCCGCTTACCCTTTCCGAAAAAATCCTCTACGCCCACCTGCACCCCGACAGCCCGCTGCAGGAATATAAGCGCGGCTCGGACTACGTGTTTTTTCAGGTGGACCGCGTGGCCATGCAGGACGCCACCGCCCAGATGGCCCTGCTCCAGTTTATGACCTGCGGACGCAAAAAAGTGGCCGTGCCCAGTACCGTACACTGCGACCACCTCATCACTGCCGAAGTGGGCGCCGCCAAAGACATGGTCGTGGCGCTGGACAAAAACAAGGAGGTGTTCGACTTCCTGTCGTCCGTCAGCCAGAAGTACGGCATCGGGTTCTGGAAACCCGGCGCGGGCATCATCCACCAGATTGTGTTGGAAAACTACGCTTTCCCCGGCGGCATGATGATCGGTACCGACTCGCACACGGTGAACGCGGGCGGCGCCGGCATGGTAGCCATCGGCGTAGGTGGCGCCGACGCGGTAGATGCCATGAGCGGCATGGGCTGGGAACTGCAAATGCCCAAACTCATCGGCGTGAAACTCACCGGCAAACTGCGTGGTTGGGCTTCGCCCAAAGACGTGATCCTGAAAGTGGCGGGCATCCTGACCGTGAAAGGCGGCACGGGCGCCATCGTGGAATATTTCGGCCCCGGCGCCACCAGCATGAGCGCCACCGGCAAGGGCACCATCTGCAACATGGGCGCTGAAATCGGCGCGACCACCTCCACATTCGGCTACGACAAAAGCATGTTCCGCTACCTCAAGGCCACGGGCCGCAACAAGGTGGCCGCCATGTGCAACAAAGTCGCGTCCTACCTTACCGGCGATGCCGAGTGCTACGCCAACCCGGAAAAATACTTCGATCAGGTGATCGAAATTGACCTGTCCAAACTGGAGCCGCACATCAACGGGCCGTTCACGCCTGATCTGGCCTGGCCGCTCAGCAAGTTTGCAGCCGCCGTTAAAAAGAACAAATACCCCGCCCAACTCGAAGTCGGCCTCATCGGCTCCTGCACCAACTCTTCCTACGAAGACCTGACCCGTGCGGCTTCTATTGCCCGCCAGGCCAAGGAGAAAAACCTGGAAGTCAAGGCCGAATTTACCATCACGCCCGGCTCGGAACTGATCCGCTACACCGCCCAGCGCGACGGCATCCTCAGCGACTTCTCCGAAATCGGCGGCGTGGTGCTGGCCAATGCCTGCGGCCCCTGCATCGGGCAGTGGAGCCGCCATATGGACGACATGAAACGGCCCAATTCGATCATGACCTCGTTCAACCGCAACTTCACCGGGCGCAACGACGGCAACCCCAACACCCACGCGTTCGTGGCTTCGCCGGAGATCGTCACCGCCTTCGCCATTGCGGGCGACCTCACCTTCAACCCGAAAAAAGGCACACTCGTGAACCGCAAGGGCGAAACCGTGAAACTTGATCCGCCCAAAGGCATCGAACTGCCCAAGGCCGGATTCGCGGTGGAAGACGCCGGCTACATCGCGCCCGCCAAAGGCGGCGTGAAAATTTTGGTGGACAAAAAGTCGGATCGCCTCCAGTTGCTCAAGCCCTTTGTGCCCATCACCAACGGCGAACTGCAAAACATGCGCGTGCTGATCAAGGCCAAGGGCAAGTGCACCACCGACCACATCAGCATGGCAGGCCCCTGGCTCAAGTACCGCGGCCACCTCGAGAACATTTCCAACAACTGCTATATCGGCGCTACCAACGCCTTCAACGATGAGCGTAACAAGGTGTTCAACGCAGAAAACGGCCAGTACATGGAAGTGCCTGCTTCGGCGCGTGCCTACCAGAAAAAAGGCATCGGTACCATCATCTTCGGCGAGGAAAACCTTGGCGAAGGCAGCAGCCGCGAGCACGCCGCCATGGAGCCGCGCTACCTTGGTGTGAAAGCCGTGGTGGTCAAATCCTTCGCCCGTATTCACCAGACCAACCTGAAAAAGCAGGGCATGCTGGCGCTCACGTTCGCCAATCCGGCCGACTACGACAAAGTGCGTCAGGACGACAAAGTGAGCATCCTCGGCTTTGAAAAATTTGCGCCGGGCAA
This sequence comes from Saprospiraceae bacterium, assembly GCA_016787285.1. Classification (GTDB taxonomy): domain Bacteria; phylum Bacteroidota; class Bacteroidia; order Chitinophagales; family Saprospiraceae; genus M3007. The sequence goes on from JAEUUV010000007.1 coordinate 23,492, forward strand.
ACCCCTGCAAATCCGCCTCGACCACGCCGACGGCACCACCGAAACCTTCGATGTGCTGCACTCCTACAACGAGCAGCAGATTGACTGGGTACGGGCGGGCAGTGCGCTGAACAAGATTCGGACGGAGATGGGGGTGAAGTAATTGATTCGATTCTTTCGATTGAGCCGATTGATTCGATTGCCGGCTGTTCGCGCACGGGGCGCGGGCAGCCGGTTTTTTAGGTTTTGGAAAATCAAACCTTTTGTTTTCCTTTGCACAGCAATAAGCCTACTGCTCATACCGCTTTATGAATCACGCCGAACGATACTTTGCCCAAAAACTCTTCCGCAACAAAGTGCTGGAATGCAAAGGCAGTGAATTTCAAAAGTTTTTTGCTCAAATAATGGGCAGAGCCTACCCTGACTTTACAAGCATTAAGCCGCAAGGCAAGTTGGGAGACTGGAAAAATGACGGATATGATCGCAAAACAGGAGTATTTTATCAAGTTTACGCTCCTGAGCAACCAGAAAAGAATAAACCTGCGGAGGCAATTAAAAAACTCACTGAAGCCTTCGAGGGGATTTTGGAAAAATGGAATGCGCTGACACCGGTGCGAAAGTTCTATTTTGCCTTCAACGATGAGTTCAGGTTTGCTCATCCAGAAGTAGAGGCTAGCCTTCTCAACTTAACAAAAAAGCATGGCATCCCATGTGAACCATTTTTAGCGAAAGATTTGCAGCGTGTATTCGAAGGGCTTTCTGATGAAGACATAATGTTTTGTCTTGATTGTCACATCCCGAATGTAGATGAACTTTATCCGATTGTGAGCGGCGACGCATTGAGAGAAGTGGTTAAGCATATTTTACAACTTCCTTTTGATATCCGGAAGCCTATTGCTTCAGCTCGCCCCGGCTTTGTTAAAAAAATACAGTTCAATTCCCTGAGCAGCCAAGTAGCTGATTTGTTGAAAATGGGAGAATTTCAAATCGGGACACTCCAAACATATTTTGAATTGGAGTCTGATCTCAAGTCAATTCTCCAAGAGAAGTTTTCGGGCCTCTATGAGCAAGGGAAAAAAGAAATAGTGGGAGACCATGATGAACGAAGCGATGAAATATTTTTCTACATTTTTGGGAAATCTACCCCCACTGAAACCCCAAGCCATGCTATTTCACCTGCCATCATCGCGCTGATGTCCTACTATTTTGAAAGTTGTGATATTTTTGAACCGCCCAAAACCGAACTTTTTGACTGATGATTCTACCTGATAAACATATCACAATCTCGCAGTCCCTGCTAGGGCTGGGCGGTTATATTTTGACGGTTTTGGACTCTCCTCAAACCATTGACGAACTGTGGCAACAACTTGAAAAAACACTCGGCTCTCCTAAGTTTCCGACCAACCATACCTTTGAAAACATGATTCTGGCCCTCAATTTCTTGTACTTGATCCGGGCTATTGATTATACGCCTGAAGGAAAAATCGAGACATGCGCCTGATAAAATTGTCTGCCAACCAAGAGAGTTTTCGCACCATCGAATTCAACACGACTGGGCTTTCACTTATTTTGGCCAGCAAGAAGGTGGAAGACACGCTCAAAACCTATAATAGTACAGGAAAGTCGCTTTCAATTGCCCTCACCCATTTCTGTCTGGGTTCGTCCAACAACAAAGCATTTGGAGAAAACCTGCCAGATTGGGAGTTCCAACTGCAATTTGAGATTAATGGGAAGGCGTACGAAAGCCGAAGATCGACCAAAAAACAGGGCGATATTTTCTTGAACAACAAGAAATATTCCCTTGAGAAATTCAGGGGGTTCATGTTTGATATGTTGTTCGAGACCCCTGAACAAGCCGAATACATCTCATTTCGCTCTCTCATCTCGCGGTTTATTCGTCCTGGAAAATTTGCCTACAATGATGCCACTATATACATCCGGAAAGAGCAAGACCCTGTTCGTCAATTGAACAATGCCTACTTACTGGGGCTCGACACAAAACTAATCTCCGACAAACTTCGGTTCAGAAAAGAACTGAAAGAGGCCAAGGATTTCAAGAAGCAATTAGAAGGCAACCCTGATTTCAAGGCCTTTTTGGAAAAGCAGCCTGTCAGACTTAACCCAGATATCAAAATAAAGAGCCTCAAAGATGAGATTGAGCGGCTGCAAAAATCCTTGCAATCCTTTGTGATTGCAGAGGACTACAATTCGCTCAAATTGGAAGCAGACAAAAAAACAAGGGAGATCGCTGAAAGGATGAACGAGGTGGTACGCTTCAAAAATGTCATCGCCAATATTGAAAACACACTGCTTCTAAGAAAGGATATTCCCGTTGAAAAGGTACTCAAGATGTATGACGAAGCCAAGGTAGAGATACCGGACTTGGTCAAGAGGACTGCCCAAGAGGCAGAGCAGTTTCACCTGAAAATTCTGTCTGATCGAACTTCACGATTAATCAAGGAAAAACAAAAATTTGAGGGATTAGTAGCAGCCGAAAACGCAAAAATTGCTCTGCTTGACCGCGAAAGATCAGAACTGCTCCAATTTTTGAAAGGTCGAGGCGCTTTGGAGGAATATCTCGACTTGACCCGAAGAATAACTGATGCGACTCAGCAACTTGAAAAATTTGAATTTTTCAAAGAATTTACAACCAAACAAAAAAACAGAATCAATGAAATCGAAATTGCTCTTAAAGACGGCAATATCCAGGCGAACAACTACTTGAGTGAAAATGAGGCGCTTTTAGAAGATAATATTGCACTCTTCCAGTCTATCGTTCGTGACTGCTACGATGACAAAACAGCTGGCATTAACGTGGCCAACAATGAGGGTGATAACCAAATTCGCTTCAACATCGATCCTTACATTGATACTGGTGGAAGTGGAGGCGGCGTAGACAAGGTGGAAATATTTTGCTATGATTGGATGATTTTGCTGGCGCAACACCATCACCAAGTTAAAGTCATATGGCATGATAGTTTAATTTTTGAAGGAGTGGATACACGTCAAAAATCTACACTTCTAAAATTTGCATTAGAACAATCCGAACAAAAAGGATTGCAGTACATCATCGCACTTAATCAGAATGAGTTCGATGACATCCAAAATCAGTTTCCTGAAATTGCAAGAAGGCTCTATCATAGGTGTGTTTTAGAATTGACTGATGAATCAGATGAAATGAAGTTGCTGGGGCAGAGAGTGATAATGGAGTATGACAAAGGGTAGCATCCACCCCGGCAAACCCCTGCAAATCCGCCTCGACCACGCCGACGGCACCACCGACACCTTCGATGTGCTGCACAGCTACAACGAGCAGCAGATTGACTGGGTACGGGCAGGCAGTGCGCTGAACAAGATTCGGACGGAGATGGGGGTGAAGTAATTGATTCGATTCTTTCGATTGAGCCGATTGGTTCGATTGCCGGCTGTTCGCGCGTGGGGCGCGGGCAGCCGGTTTTTTCATGCCGACACATTTGCCGTCCGGATTTTTCCCGCCCTTGAATACCTTTGCTGCCACCCGCTCACAGCCAAACAACAACGGCGCACGATGGAGACGCTCACCACCAACCACATTACCGTCAGCGTAGAGACGGAGTACCAGCCGGAACATTCCAATCCGCGCACGGGCAAATACATTTTCGCGTACCACATCAGCATCGAAAACGGCAGCCTGCACACCGTGCAGTTGTTGCGCCGCCACTGGCTCATTCAGGATGCCTGCGGCACCCTGCGCGAAGTGGAAGGCGAGGGCGTGGTGGGGCTGCAGCCGGTGCTGGCGCCCGGGGCGGCGCACCGGTACTCGTCGTTTTGCAACCTCGATACCGATACCGGAAAAATGACGGGTGCCTACCTGATGGCGCGCACCGACGACGGCTCCATGTTCGAGGCCAATATTCCCGAGTTTGTGATGTTGGCGCCGTTCAAACTGAATTGAGCCGGGTAAAACAATCAATCGGAAGTTGGTTGTGGGTATTCAAGGGACGGTTCAAGCCGGCCTTTTTCCTGTGCTTTTTTCAAAAGCCATTGGTACTCGAAAATATCGGAATTTGCCTGGATTTGGGATATGATTGTCTTCGCCCTCAGGATATTGCCGTTCGGGCAACGGTAAAGACGTGCCAAGGCATTCAGGAACAACCGGAGAGCATGGAGCCGTTCCGGATTAACTTTGTGGGAAATGTTCCGGTTCAAAAAAAGCCGGAATGCGTCCATCCGGTAGGGAAATAATTCCGAATTGAGTTCATAAAGGATTTGGAGTTCAAGGACTCGTATAAATTGCTGGACACTGGTATCCGGTATCTTTTGAGGCAATGCATCCAACGCTTTTTCCTGGGATCCTGTATAGAAGTGGTAACGGGCCAGATTGTAACGAAAATAGGCGTCATCTTCTGTTTCTCCGGCAATTTTGTTTTTATGCTCTTGCAATATTTCCAGAGCAACCTCCGAATATCCGAGCATCAAGGCGACTTTAACAACAGATTCCAGGGTTTGAGGCAGAATCTTGTCGTGGTAATACAGGTGGCCGTTAGCCATGTTATCCCGGGCAACTTCCAGATACCGCATGCCTATGTCCGGATTTTTACTTGCATTGAACCAGATGAGCAGAATATTTCGGAGTATAGCCCATCCTCGCTTTTTGTCTTCATCCAACAGACTTACCTCATTTTTCTTCAGCCAAAACACTAATTGTTCAAATACCGGCAAATCCGGTTTTTTGGAGGCCGATAACCAATTGTATTGATTTCCGAGGTACAGCAGAGGATTCTCCTGGTTGATGCTTTCCGCAAAAGGCTGTTCCTTCAGGATGTGCAGGGTCAATTCAGAGGGCTTAAACTCAAATCGGTCGCTGAATGCGGAAGCGGACGTAGTCAGATCCATCTTCGATATCTGATAAAACAGGTAAAGCGCCTCAAAGGCCTCGTTGAATGGTAAATTCGGTGTTTTAAAGGCTTGCATAATTTGTTGATCTACTTCACAAACGCATAATTGCACCTGATACAGGTAACGGATCGCCCCCCCCGTAGCAGCCTGTGCCAATATCTGACGCGCCTCCGTCAAGGCCGCATCGCTGTATTTTAACAATTGTCGTTTTTGAAAAGACCGGGCTAATCTTAATTGCTTTTCCAATTCATTTGCATGGAGTCGGTTCTCCTCCATGGAAAGGAAGTTCAACACATGCTGGTGAAGTTCTGCGATGTATTTTTCCAGCCTCCGATTTGGGAGGGGTGTCCCTGTAAAAAAAACCTGGGGCAATGTTGAAACATTTGTACTGCTATTGGCAGGTTGATTGATCCATTCCAGGCTGATATCCAGCAAATGCAACAAATTATCGGCTTTTTTGCCGTTCAAAAAGTAAGGCGATGATACGTATTTTCGTAGCCGTCTGCGTTCAGGGGCGGTCAAGGTCTGGAGAATCCTGAATAAGCGTTCAAAGCCCATATTCTTGGTTTACTGAAAAAATGGCAGATCGAATCAGAAATTGTCTGTAAAACCATGGGCAAAATGCAGCGTATCTGCCCTCTTATGACCAGTTTTATTCCAATATCGGGCAAATAAACACCAGTCAAGGGTTATCAAACCATGTTCAAACCCTCTTTTTTTGTCCATATTTTCGCCAAAGCCAATGCTTTATTTTTGTCACTCCCCAAAAATGATCTTGTACTTTCACCGTAAATGCTCCTGTTATGAAACATTGTTACGTCCCCCATTTGCTCGTCGGAATACTACTCTTTGCAGTGTCCAGTCCGAGGGCTCAATGTCCGATAACCGTTAATGCCGGCGACGACATATTGCTCTGCTCCCCCGCGCCATCGGTACAATTAAACGGAGATATTTCAGGCGACTACTACGATTTTGCCTGGTCGCCAACCACCGGCATGAGCAATTCCAAGTCGCTTACACCCACCGTCACGGTGAATCAAAACAGGGAGTATGTGCTGACTGCGCGAAAAATTATCAGCGAGATCAATCTGGTCGAGAACGGCGATTTCGAGTCGGGAAATACAGGCTTTTCCACCGACTATCTGTACAGCCCGGGAGACGTTTCGTCGCAGGGAACCTACGACGTTTCCCCAGGTGTCGTTTATCCGTACTCCCCGCCGGCGTTCAATTGTACCGATCACTCGGGTAGCGGCAATATGCTTTTTGTACATGCCGACCTGATAGCAGGTAGTGAAACCTGGTGCCAGGTAGTTCCGGTGACTCCCAATACTGATTATTTTGTCTCCGTCTGGATCATGAATATGAACACTACATTCAATCTGGACATGCGGGTAAACGGAACTACGATCGGCACATTCAGTTACAATGCGGGGCCAATTTTGCCGTTTTGCCAGTGGCACCAACTGGCCCAAGTGTGGAACAGTGGAAATAACACTACCGCTACACTTTGCTTTGTGCGCACCCCCACTTATCATGCCTTTTACGGCCTTGACGATATTTCTTTTTCCCCAATGTGCTCCGTTACAGACACTGTCGCCATTCGGGTGACCAATGTGGTCGCTGCAGCCTCCCCCGCATTGGTCACCCTCCCCTGCGAAGGCTACGTCACCACACTCAGCGGTCAAGGCTCCAGCACAGGGCCGGGCATTATACACAACTGGGAAACCGCCGACGGCCATATTCTTTCCGGACAAAACACCCTGAACCCGACCATTGACGCACCCGGGACCTACACCCTGACGGTGACGCTGGAAGACGCACTCGGCCCCTGCACCAAAACGGCTACTGTAACCATGAAACCCGGCGAACCCCTCCAACCCTGGATTCAGGACCCCGGGCCGTTGGACTGCAACAACCCCACTCAAAACCTGCTGGCTCAGGCCAACCTGCCGGGTACTAAAACCTACCAGTGGACGGCCGGGCCGGGCGGGAATATTGTCTCCGGGACCAATCAGGCCGTGGCCAAGGTGGACCAACCCGGCGAGTACACGGTGCTGGTGACGATGGCACTGACCGGCTGCACCGCCACCGCTTCTATTCAGGTGGGCGCTGAAAACCTGCCCACGGCTGCCGTCGCCCCTCCGGACACACTTCAGGCGCTGCCCGATACGATACAACTTTCGGGTACGGTAACACCTGCCAATGCCAATGTGCACTGGAGTACCCCCGACGGCCGGATTGTATCCGGCGCTAATACCTTGTCGCCGTTGATCTCGGCGCCGGGCACGTACGTGCTCACCGTCACGCACCCGACGACAGGATGCACGGCTACAGCCGTCGTAGTGGTAGCGGCAACCAACAACTGCTCCATCAGCGTGGATGCCGGGCCGGATCTTCTCCTGTGTGCACCAGCGCCGTCCGTTCAACTCAGCGGAGACATTTCAGGCGATTACTACGATTTCGCCTGGTCGCCTACCACCGGTATGAGCAATTCAAAGTCGCTTACACCTACTGTGACGGTGAATCAAAACATGCAGTATGTGCTGACCGGCAGGAGAGTTATCAGCGAAATCAATCTGGTCGAGAACGGCGATTTCGAGTCGGGAAATACCGGCTTTACCACCGATTATCAGTATAGCCCGGGAGACGTCACGGCACAAGGCACCTACGACATTTCCACGAATGTAGTTTTCCCGTATCCTCTCTCACTCAATTGCACGGACCATTCCGGCAGCGGCAGTATGCTTTTTGCACATGCCGACCTGGTGCCGGGTAGCGAAACCTGGTGCCAGACAGTTCCGGTGACTCCCAATACCGATTATTATTTTTCCACCTGGATTCAGCCTACCAACCATGTTGTTACGTTGAATTTGCAGATAAACGGGGTAGTTGTAGCCGCTTATGCCCACAACCCCGGGCCAAATTGGCAGTTTTGCCAATGGTATCAGGCAGCAGGCATCTGGAACAGCGGAAACAATACTACCGCATCCCTTTGTATCGTACGCACCCCCACTTATCATGCCATTTACGCCATTGACGACATCTCTTTTTCGCCAATGTGCAGCGCCACAGATACCGTTGCCGTTCGCGTCACCAATGTAACCGCTACCGCCTCTCCCGCATTGTTTACCATCCCCTGCGAAGGTTTTGTCACCACACTCAGCGGTCAAGGCTCCAGCACAGGGCCGGGCATTACCTACAACTGGGAAACCGCAGACGGCCATATTCTTTCCGGACAAAACACCCTGAACCCGACCATTGACGCGCCCGGCACCTACACCCTGACGGTGACGCTGGAAGACGCGCTCGGCCCCTGCACCAAAACGGCCACTGTAACCGTGAAGCCCGGCGAACCCCTCCAGCCCTGGATTCAGGACCCCGGGCCGTTGGACTGCAACAACCCCACTCAAAACCTGCTGGCTCAGGCCAACCTGCCGGGTACTAAAACCTACCAGTGGACGGCCGGGCCGGGCGGGAATATTGTCTCCGGGGCCAATCAGGCCGTGGCCAAGGTAGACCAGCCCGGTGAGTACACGGTGCTGGTGACGATGGCTTTGACCGGCTGCACCGCCACCGCATCCATCCAGGTGGGCGCCGAAAACCTGCCCACGGCTGCCGTCACCCCTCCGGACACACTTCAGGCGCTGCCCGATACGATCCAACTTTTTGGTTTGGCCACACCTGTCAATGCCGAGGTACACTGGAGTACCGCCGACGGCCAGATTGTATCCGGCGCTAATACCTCGTCGCCGCTGGTTTCGGCGCCGGGCACATACGTGCTCACCGTCACGCACCCGACCACGGGTTGCACAGCCACGGCCAGTATAGTGGTGGTGGCCGAAGACAGCTGCCCTTCGGGTGTGTTTGCCGGAGCGGATGACTTGGTGTGCCAACCCGGCCAGAGCACGCAACTGAGCGGCGCGATTTCCGCCACCTGGTACGACGCCGTTTGGTCGCCGGCACAGTACCTGTCCGACCCTTCGGTGCTCAACCCGGTAGCCACTGTTGCACAAAACACCGAGTTTATCTTGTCCGCCCGGCTGTATCAGCCCACCCGGAACCTGTTGGTCAACGGTAATTTTGAAGCCGGCGGCAGTGGTTTTTCCAGCGACCTGATGCCCAACCCGACCGACCTGAGCCTGCCTGGACGCTACGCGGTTTTGCCCAATGCCGCGACAGCCGATCCCGTGCTGCCCGCTTGCGGCGACCATACCTCCGGCGCCGGCAACCTGCTTGCGGCCCGCCTGCCTGCGTCGCCGGGGGCGCAACACCTTTGGTGCCAAAACGTGGCGGTCAAACCCGGCACAGAATACCTCTTGTCGGCCTGGGCACTGCGGCTGGCCGGTAACCCGGTTCTTGATTTGCAGATCAACAACACCGTGCTGGAAACCCTGAGCCTGCCCCCGGATTCCTGCGTTTGGCATCATTGGCGCAGCGTCTGGCACAGCGGGATGAGCACGACGGCCGAGGTGTGTATCGGCGCTGACGGCGGTGGCGCATTGGCACTGGACGACCTGTTTTTCACCCCCCTGTGCATGGAGCGAGACACCGTTTTGGTGCTGATAGCCGACCAGCCGGTGGTGGCTGTGGCTTCAACACCAGGCGTGTTGAATTGTACAGTGCAAACGCTTGCGCTGAGCGCCGCCGGCTCCAGTACTGGAATGTACCACTGGAACACAGCGGACGGCAACATTATAGCCGGAGCGGAAACGCCGAATCCGACCGTAGACGCCCCGGGAACCTACTTGCTGACGGTAACGGACGCAGCCAACGGCTGCACGGCCACCGCCGAAACCGAAGTGAGCGAGGATGTGGCTGCGCCACAAATCAGCGTATTGCTGCCGGCTGTACTGACCTGCGCCGTCACCACACTGGCGTTACAAGGAACAAACGCTGCCCCTTCAGGTAGTTTTTCCTACCTGTGGACGGCGTCTAACGGCGGAAATATCGTCTCCGGCGGAAACACCCTCAAGCCGGAAATCAACGCAGCAGGCACCTACAACCTGCTGGCCACCAATACAACCAACGGCTGCACGGCTGTGGCCGAAACACAAGTGGATGCCGACGGTGATGAACCGGATGCCGCTCTTTCCGTAGCAGGAACACTGGATTGCAATTTCACGCCGGTCAATCTGACCAATACCTCCAACACCGATCCTGCCCTGCTTGATCACAACTGGACGGCGCCCGACGGCGGCACTGTGAACACCGGTGCCAATCCGGTGCTGGCAGCCGGGCAGCCGGGCACATATTTACTCACGCTGACGAACACGCAAAACGGCTGTACCACCACCGCCGAAGCCACCGTCGGACAGGACGATCCTGTGGTTGCCGACCTGATCACCCAAAGTGATGCTACCTGCTTCGGCGCTTCCGACGGGTCACTCAGCGTTTCCGGCTCGGGTGGCGACGGTGTGTTCACCTACCTGTGGGATAATGGCGAAACGAACAGCAGCCTTTTCGGACTTCCGGCCGGGACTTACACGGTTACTGCAACAGATGAGCGAGGATGTACGGCAACCGGAGTGTTTATTATCAATCAACCCGACATACTCCAACCCAATGCAGTTGCTACGGCAATTACGGCGCCGGGCGGCTCCGATGGTACGGCCTCGGCCAATCCTGCCGGCGGCACCGGGCCTTACACGTTCGAGTGGACGGGCGGCTCCACCAGCCAGACCATCATCGGCCTCTCCGCCGGTAATTACACCGTGACCGTCACCGACGCCAACGGCTGCACCGCTCAGCAGACCGTCAATGTCTTCGGCGGCGCCTGTGATCTGGCCGCACAAACCACCTCCAACGACCCGGCCTGCCACGGCGGCACGGGCGGTACAGCCACCGCCATACCCGGCGGCGGCACCTCGCCTTTCACCTTCCTGTGGAGTAACGGCCAGACGGGCCAGACCGCTACCGGCCTTGGGGCCGACACCTACACCGTAGTCGTCTCCGACGCCAACGGCTGCACCGTGGACGCCGATGTCACCCTGAGCGAACCGCCACTGCTGACCCTGAACCAAGGCACTGTGTCCGATGCTTCCTGTCCCGACACACCCGACGGATCCGCTACCGTGATCCCCGGCGGCGGAACGGGAAATATCGCCATCACCTGGAGCAACGGCGAAACCGGCCCGACGGCCAACGCACTTCCCGCCGGCCCGCACACCGCCACGGCTACCGACGAAAACGGCTGTACAACCGAACTGACTGTAACCGTGACGGCCAACGACACCGAAGCCCCGGTACTCACCGGCGGCCCGGTAACCCTGCCCCTTGGCCCGGCGGGTGTCATCAGCCTGACCCTGCAAAACCTCGGCGTGACGGCCACCGACAACTGCGAACTGGCCGGAGACGACATCGTGCCGCCCAATTTCGACTGCCTGCAGTTGGGCACACACACCGTAACCGTCACGGCCTACGATGCCGCCGGCAACAGCAGCAGCCTGAACATTCAGGTAAAAATTGTGGATGACCTAGCCCCGCAGGTAACCTGCCCGGCCAACATCGTGCAGTGTGCCGACAACCGCACCGTGCAGTACCTGGCCCCTGTGGCCACCGACAACTGCCTGATGCTCGGCGGATTTTTTGAACTGCTCGAAGGACTCCCCAGCGGCTCGCAGTTCCCCACCGGCACCACATTCACGACGTACACGTTCACCGATGCCAGCGGCAATGTAGGCGGCTGCTCGTTCACGGTCACCATCCTGACGCCGATCACAGTGGCGGTAGACGAACTGGCCCACGACGTGGGCGGCCAGGGTATCGGAAAAATTCTGGTGAGCACCGCAGGCAGCCAACCGGGCTACACCTACGAGTGGAAACGCGACGGACAAACCGTGGCCACCACGGAAGACCTCGTGGGCGTGAACGCCGGTACCTACACCCTGATCGTGACCGATTCCAAGGGCTGCTCCACAGTTGCAGGCCCGTTTGTGGTAGACGATCTGGTGAGCACCGGCACTCCGGACTGGTCCAAATTAGTGTCGGTGTACCCCAATCCGACGGCGGGCTGGGTC
>JAEUUV010000337.1 GCA_016787285.1 Saprospiraceae bacterium
CGGGTCGGAGCCGCCGCTTTCAACGATGTCGGTCACGCCGTCGTTGTCCGAATCCAGGTCTTGCGTATCCGGGGTGCCGTCGCCGTCCGTGTCGGGGTTCGGCAGCGGCGTACCGCCGTTGTCGGTATCCACCACGTCGGCCAGGCCGTCGCCGTCGGTATCCGTCGGGATCGGGCCGGTGCCCACGATGCCGTTGTTGTCCGGGTCGGAGCCGCCGGCTTCCACCACGTCGGTGATGCCGTCGTTGTCCGAATCCAGATCAAAAGCGTCCATCACGCCGTCGCCGTCCGCATCAAAATTATCGTTCAGGCCGTCGCCGTTCGTGTCCACAAAAGTCGGAACACCAGGGCCGGGCGTCGGGTCGTACGCGTTCGGCGTACCGTCGCCGTCCGCATCGGCCAGCGGATCCACGCCGCCCGATTCATCCGTATCCAGAATGCCGTCGTTGTCGTCGTCCGGATCGGCCACATCAGGCGTGCCGTCGCAGTCGTTGTCGAGGGGCACCATGGCGGCTACCACGTCGCATGCACAGTCGCCAACGGCCTCCACTACCAGGCCGAATGCGGTGTACTGCGGCGCGCAGCCCGCTACCACCGCGTTGTACGGCACATTGCTTCCGGCAGTTATCGGGCCGTTGATCGTTTGGGTGGCCACCGGCAAACCTACCGGATCGCCGTTGCTGTCGGCGCAGTAGAAATTCAGGGTAATGGATTCGCCGAGGGCGACATCCACGCTGCTCACATCCAGCGAGCCGGATATGTGGATGCCGTCGGGCCGGCCGTAGGCTTTGGCGCCGGCAGCAAACGCCAGCACCGGCTGCTCTAATTGTACGTCTATTTCATCTTCGCCCAGCTGGATCGCCGTAGCGCCGCACATACCGCCCGGCGCCGTGGGGCAGGCCAGGCCCGTGACCGTCTGGGTCAGTTCGGCGCGCACCGACAGCAGCGGGCAGCCGGTATTGGCCGCCGGCACCGCTTCGATGCCGAAGTTCATCGTGACGCCGCCCGTGATGTTCACCGGCGGGTTGGGCATGGCCAGTACCACCTCGGTGCCGCCGCCCGCCGAGGGACGGGTCGTGTAGTACACGGGGCAATCGGCACTGGAGCAATTGAACGAGCCGGGCACGTAGGTCATGCCGGCAGGCAGGTAAATGAACACCGTGTCGTTCAGGCTGGTGCTGTTGCTGCTGAGCTGCGCCAGGTTCATCTCGATGTCAATGGGCATGTTGCCGCAGCCGGCGAAGGGACTGCCGGCCGACAGGTCAATCGTGACCGCCGCCGCGTAGGGCGGCTCGGCGCCGATGATGAACAGGTCGGTGGTGAGCACCTGAATGCCGTTGCCGATGGCGGGCGCGCCGCAAGGGCGGCGGCCCTGCGCCACGAAGCCGATGTTGTCGCCCGAGCGGAAGTCGCAGTCGGTGATGAAACTGATGTCCACCCGTACTTCGCGCTCATCCGTGTTGAGGGCATCGGCGGTGCCTGGCATACCCCCCGCGCCCATCTGGCTGTGGTCTTCGAGGTTGATGTAGATGGTGTCGTTGGACTGGGTGTAGCCCAGAGCCTCCACATTGCCGGAGCCGTCGGGGTATTCCACCAGAATACTGCCGGCCACCGGGGTGATTCCCGCCGGCAGTTTTACGGCCAGCACCGGATTGTCGAGATAGGCCGCCTGCGCGCTGGTGACCAGCACCTCGTAGTCCATGGACGTACACAGGCTGAGCGGAGGCACGGGTTCTCCGGTGATCTGGATTTGGGCTTCGCTGGGGAGCAGGTTGCCGGTCAGTAAGCTCGTGACGGCACAGCTCTGTCCGCTCAGATCGGTGGGTACCGCACTGCAATGGAACCCGGCCACGATTTCGAGTTCAGGATCAACGCAACTGGTGGATACCGTGGCCCGTATCGTGTACGCCTTGGAGGCTGCCCCGGGCAGCGTGCCGAGGCTGTAGAACCCGTTGCCGTCGGCGGGTATCTGCACCATACCGTCCCATACCTGTATGTTGCTCAGGTTGCCGCTCAGGTCGTTGAACGTAAACCAGGAATTGTTGGCCGGCAGCGTGGGGTGTGCGTTGTTCAGGGTCACCGTCCACTCCGCCTGACTGCTGCTGACCGGTACGTTGCCACCGCCCGATAAAAACAGATTGGCACTGGTGAACAAATGTGCTGCGATATTCCCCAGGGGGTTTCCCCCCTGATACCCGATCAAGGGGCCGACGGGCATGTTTACGCCGTTGCCCCGCCAGTGGGCCTCCAGCACCTGGCTTGGATAGGTTGTGCCCGCTACAGCTGCACAGGAAGGGTCAACACTAAACAAAAGGCTATATTCACTCGCCTCATCCCTTGGAAGCAGCGAACCGCCATGCGGGATGAACAGCAGGTGCAAATTGGTCACTACCACCTCGCCGCCGGCCTGTGTCACATGGGCATTCGGCACCGGCGCTCCTGCAAAGGTGACCGAGCCGGGCCGAACAGGCAAGGCATTCGGCCAAGAGAAGCGTAATATTTGCGGGATTGCAAAACTTCGATACTCAAAGGGGAAATAAGCATTTTGGGATGTTTGTTGAAGCAGATATTGCCTAACCGAAATACTCACCTGATTACTACACCCGGCAACCGGGCGGGGGGTTGTTGTAAAGTTGTCACTGAGGAAATTGTAAATCACGAGATAATCGTTGACGGTCAGGCAGGTATGCCGGTCTGGGCCAACCGCCGGGTTGGGGACGTAGCTGGAATATACCTTGCTGTCGGAAACATAGTTGACGAGTCCGTTGGCGCCTAAGCCATTGAACAGTCCATTGGCGAGATACAGGGCGCGCACCACGATGGAGTCGCCGTCCTCCCAACTGGGCCGGCAGGCCGACAGATCGTACCGCGCCACCGTGCCGACCATTACAGGCTGTACGGTACATGACAACGGGCCGCCGCCGGCAGCAGGGAATATGACCACTTCGGCATCAGGCAAGGCGCTGAGCACCGTGGACGGGGCAGGCGGGTAGCCGGGGGGGGGCGCCAATACTATGGGATAGGTTTTCAAGTCCAGGTCAACGTAGGTATGGTTGAAGGGCAGGCCGGCATTGGGGCCTACCGTATTTGGATATACCTTGATGAGCCACTCGCCCTGTATGGTGTCGCCGTTTACCGCGCGATGCCGGTTGACGAGATTCGGGTCGGCGGGCATGGCATTGTCGGGCACGCCGTTGTTATCGTTGTCCTGTAGTCCGTAGTTGATCCGGCTCAGCGTAAACCGCACCGGAGTAGCGCCGCCCTCCGGACAAGGCTGCGGGCAAATCAACTCTGTGCTACGGGTACTGCACCTGCTCCGAAATGCGCCGGTACACGCATCGTCGTAATTCGACAAGTGGCCCATTGAAAAAGTTCGGCCGCCACCGGCGCCACAATCCGCTCGAAGACGCAGGCTTATATTTGTATTTCCCTCGTTGAGACTATTGGGGAATCGTACAAAGACCGTGTCGCCACTGACCGTCACCGGGAGGGCGCCTAAAGACGTACTGACGGTGGCGCCTCCGATATAGGTTACATCGGCGGGCAAAACTACGTACACGAAATGGGAGCCGGTGCCGGTACTTTTCGTATGGGTATAAATCCTTGCGTATGACAGCAAAAAATCAAACTCGTCGCCACCAAACAACGATACGGGGGCTTCCGTTGTGTATTGGAAAAGGACATGGGATCTTACTGCGAACTGGGTTCGTGCGTTGCTGTACGTATTGTCCTGGCATTGGTCCTCATAGGACCATTCGCCGTTCAGGTACCACCACGTGACATTCTGATCCCAGCAGGTACCACAATTTGTGTTGTTGGCATAGGTAGGCACTTCGATGAATATGGTTTCGCCTGCACCGATGACGATGCCCGTGGCAGATTGGCGCACGGCGGTGGCCTGCGCGCTGGAGGAGCAGTCGGCCTGGAACATTGAACCTGTCACAAGCACGGTTCGGTTGCTCATCGTGCCGATGACCACATCGGCGGCATTTTTGATCACCCAGAGGTCGTCGCCGTAATAGTTCTGCCCTTGTCCCGATCCGGGGGTGTTGTTGTACATGCTCAATACGAAATTCGTAGCCGGGCCGGTGCCGGTATTCACGACCTGCACCCGCTGGACGACGGGTGTGCCGCCTATTCTGGCATTGCCACCGTTGAAGCAGTAGTCGGGATTGGGTGTCGGGATTGATACCTGCAGGTTAGGCACTTCGTTGGGCAGCACGGTGGTTTGCTGGAGGACAGTGGTCATCTGGCATGCGCCCGGGCAGCCCCAATAGGCTTGGTAAGAGGAGGCCGTATTGCAGCCGATGACGGTGTAGGTACGGGCAAAAACAGTTTGTTCGCCGTTTTCGAATACTGCATCGTTGTCTCCAAATTCGGCGATGACAGCGGCATCAATAGTGTAGAACAGGGTATCGCCGTTTGTGCTGCTTGGGGTAAGCGGGGTGCCGCCCGGCACGGTGACAAGGCTGGTGGTCATGGTGCCGGTGCCTTCTTTGATGAAGAAGGTGAAGCTGTTGAGGAATCCCTGGCCGCCATTGGACACAGTTACATTTCGTGTGACGGAGCCGCCGAGGGGAGCATTGGCGATGGCGGCGCCGCTGATACTCAGCGACGCTACGAGCAGGTCGTATGAGTTGAGTGCGGGGTCCACGTCTTCCACGTTGCCGCCTGCGGTGGCGATATAAACGGAGTCTTTGAAGGTACCGGCAGCTGCCTGGTGGTTGTAGGCGGCGCAGCCGTTGTCGGCGCGGCGGTCCCACGAGATGACGATCTCGTTGCCGGCGCTGAGGTCGGCCGGGGAGATGGAGAAGACGGGTTGGTTGAGGTTGGAGATATTACTCTCGGCGATGCTCAGGCCGCCGGATTGGCTGACGGTACTGATGGTACCGGCCCGATAGTCTATTCCCGGAGGCAGGTTGAGGGTGACGGTCATGTTGTCGGCATTGTTGTTGGTGACCACAATGCGCACCTGATTGAGAGCGGCGCCGTCGCAGGCGACGACATCCTCATTGAGCAGGCCGCCGCCGCCGCCGGTATTGTAGGTGAGTATGGCCACCTGTGCGGAGGCGCTGAAGGCGCCGAGCGCGAGGGCCGCCACGAGGGCCAGGCCGGCGAGCCTGAAGCCTCCCGGGGGCCGGCAGTTTTGGTAGAAATTCAGCATGATGTCAAAATTTTTCATTAGAGATATACGAATAAGGTGATATACGTCAACGGTGAACTTGTGCGGGAGGGGGGAAACTTTCCCGGGGCGCTCGTGCGCGCCCCGGGGGTCGTCGTCGCGTGAAAAAATGTCACACCCGCTGGTACGGATGCAAGAAGGCGGGGGGTGTCATGGTTGTAACATGAAAAACAAATGCCCGTTGCCTGTGCGAAAGCGGCACGGGCAACGGGCATTTTATCCGATAGGGATACTACGCAAATAGGGCACACAGCAGCCTTGGGCTGCGGGAACAGACTGAACATGAGACGACTAAAAAAAGGGTAAACACCGGGATTATGGCTAAGCAGCGTGCCTTGAGTGGATTAAAAGCGATGCTAAACGGTACCGGCTGCACAGGGCATTGGCACGGGGGCAAAGGAATGGGCAATGCCTGAAGCGGCTGGAAAATATAGTGTGGCATTTTGAACTTACAGGCTACATTATCATGTAGTGTTTTGATATTGGGAGATTGTACATTTGCCGCGCTTTGGCGTTCGGGCCGGGGAAGGGGAACGGGCGCTGCCTGCTGTATACTGCGTTTGTCGTTCCGTAGGAATCCGTACGCGCTACATAGGCAGCCATGCTCTGTCTGACCGCCTACATAGCCCGTACGGATTCCTTCAGAAGGACAAAATCCCCAATGCGCAGATGAAGCATGAAATACAAAAAAGCATCATTTTTATGCGTTACACCTCCAGTTGTTGCTATATATTGATCACCCTGCGCCGGCAGATCGGCGCTTGCATCATCGCCGGCGGTGCGCTGGCATGCTTGCTGAACGCTACTCCCGCCAACGCGCAGGTGGACAGCCTCCGGCAGATTATTGCCGACCCGCACAGCACCCTGGCGGACAAAGGCATGGCCAATCTGGGACTGGCCCGGGCATTTGCTCCAGTACATACGGATACGGCACTGTACTACGCCGGTGAGGGACTCCGGTACGGGCAGCGCTCAGGCGATGCCAAGGTGGAAGGTTCAGCCTACCGGTACCTCGGGCTGATTCATGCATCGCAGCAGTCGTATAGCGAGGCGCTCTCCTACTACCAAAAAGCCCTGGAGACTCTGCCGGCTGTTCCCGACTCGGGCAACATAAAGGCGGTGTACGGCAGCATCGGCGTCTTGTACATGCACCTGAAAGACTATACGCAAGCACTTCACTATTTTGAAAAGGGGCTTGATTTTACGCACGACACGCCGATATTTATCCGGGATCGTTATGCGCACTATTCCAACATTTCCTTTTGTTTTTCCAGTTTGGGGCAGCACGAAGAGGCTGTTGTCATGGGGCGCAAGGCACTGGCCACGGCCCGGTTGCTGGAGTCTGCGGATGCGGAGGGCACCGCCATGCACGCGCTTGCCAGTAATTTTATGGATCAAGGCTCGCTGGACTCGGCAGCCTATTACTATGAAGAAGCATTCGAGCGGTACCGGGCATCGGGCAATGTGCTGCGGCTCACGCAAGGGAGCGTAGAGGCGATACCTGTACTGCTTCAGGCCGGCCGTTTGGATCTGGCCCAAACATATTGCGACACGGCCTTGCACTATGCCAGGAAAGCCCGGCTCCCGCAATTGGAACACAAGGTGCGGGAAGCGCTGAGCAGTTTGTATTTGCACAAGGGCGACTACGCTTCGGCACGGCGGGAGGCAGAACTTGGTCTCGCGCTGTGCGATTCGGCACAGGCGCCGCCGTCTCTTACCTTACTGGAAAATGCAGCCAAAGCGCATATACGGTTGAACAATCCTCAAAAAGCCGCCGAGTACCTGCTTCGCCTGAACGAGATGCGCGCCAAATTCCTGAACGACGACGGCACCCGGCAGGCCGAAGCGGTGCGGCAGCACTACCTGCTCGGGGAGCAGGAAAAGATCAACACAGCCCGGCAAACCGAATTGAAGGGCCAGCGCAATGTTTTTATTACGGCTTTCAGTTTTGCGCTTGCTTTGGTGGTGGTCATCGTCGTGGCGCTTTGGCAACGCGGCAAGCGCAACCGGATGCTGCAGGCTCAGAAAAAACAGATCGAACAGCAACGAAATGAAATGGAGAACCTGAACCGTACCAAGGACAAACTGTTGGCCATATTGGGGCACGACCTTCGGAACGGTATCGCCAAAAGCCGTTTTCTGCTGAGCAAAACGGGCGAAAGCGCCGAAAGCGCCCACGTGCGCCGGCATTTCGAAGACATTGCCGACATGCTGGAGAACCTGCTGCTGTGGGCCAAGTCCCAAATGCACTACCTGAAGGTGGCGCCGAGCCGGTTCAACCTGTACGACCTGGCCGGCTCGCTGGAGCAGTACTTTTATCTCGAAGCTTCGGGCAAAGACCTTATCCTGATCAACGACATACCGCCGGCGCTCTCGGTGTACACGGACAAGAGCATCCTGCGGATCGTGCTGCACAATGTGCTGTCGAATGCCGTGCGGCACACGCCCGCCGAGGGCACCGTTCGACTTTGGGCGGAAGCGGGCGCCGAAGGCCATTTGCGGATCAATATTTCCAATACCGGGCAAAGCATCGGGTCGGCAGAGATCGAACGCTTAGAGCGCCGGGAGTTTTTGAACAACCCCGATGCCGACCTGAGTCAGGCCGGCATCGGCCTGTTGGTCAGCCTCGACCTGCTGGATATCCTCCAGGGAAAAATGCAGGCCCGGCCCGCGACAGAGGGCGGCAGCGTATTTGAAATTACGCTTGATTCTGCCGGCGATATGCGCCCGGAGACGCAAAAAGCCGCCTGAGTATATTACCAACGCCTGACACACAACCATGACCACACCAACCTATACTTACAGTATCATTGAGGATGACCCGTACTGGCAGAACAAAATAGCCGAACTGCTGACGCCGGCAAATACGTGGATTCGGATGTTCTCCTATCCGTCGTTTGAGGCATTCGTACAATCGGGCGAGGATCGTCTCGACATCCATTTTTTGTTGCTCGACAGCCGACTGCCCGGGCTTTCGGGCGAGTGCTGTGTACGTCTGTTTCGCAAGTTGTTGCCCGATTATACCAAAATTGTAATGGTGAGCGCCTACGATGATATGGCGACTCTGAGTGCCGCGCTGCGGCAGGGCGCCGACGGGTATGTGGTCAAATCCGACCTGAGTACCGGGCTTGGCGAGCAGCTGTTGAGTATCCGGGAATCCGGGGCCTTGTTGTCGCCGGATGCCGCCCGTCAGGTAATCCAGAAATTGCAGGTGGACAGTACCCCGTATATGGAGAACGGCTTGTTGTCGCCGAAAGAGTGGCAAATGCTCCATCGCCTGGCTCAAGGCGACACCTACGAGCAGGCCGCCGAAAATCTGCGCATGCCGCTCAATACATTCCGGTACTACATCAAAAAACTGTTCAAAACCCTGAAGGTGGACACCAGTACGGCAGCGGTGAGCTGATACAACAAGCGCAGTCAGGGGAAGCAGGAATAAGAAGGGCTACCTATACTTCTGAATATTTGTTTACCGGAGTCCTGTTTCGCTGCGCCCAACAGGACTCCGGTTTTTATACATGGTCTCGCCCGGAATCAGATGCCTGATCTACATATCCATGTCCATACCAAGGGCTTGTAGCGCAATACCTTGCGCCCCCGGAACGGCGCCGTAGTTTTTGTCGTGCTTTCCAGTTATTATCAAACATACTGCACAAACATGACAAACTACCAAACGCTTGGCGGCCCATCCGTCAAGGGTGTAGTATTACCTGTTTTTTATTCAAAACCCGCATGCGATGTGCTGCCTGTAACTGTATTGTTCGGCACTCCGAGCCGGCAGTGCCAGGGCCAGGGCATCTGTATGGTAGCAGAACGGAGAGCTGAAGTAGCAGCTCCTCCATTTAGTTGCCCTCTGACGCCGGCTTTTCTCGTTCAGGTATCGCCTGCAAAGCTACAGTTGATCGTACCGGTGTCGGGCCTTTCCGAAGCAGTGGCTGCGAGACAGTTTTCAGGAGCCTTTTTCGAAGTAAAAGAAGCCTTCCTGCTGCCGGAATTTATCCGGAAACCTTTTAAGTCTCCGGACAACGCTTGCATCCCTGTCGGCCGATATCCCGTAAAACAGGACGAGCAGTATTTCACCATTTATCTTGACACGAGCGATTAACGGGGTCTCCCGTTCTGTGAACTTTTTTTTTGGAGATGACATCTGAAGCCCGGCTACCGAACGAGGTGGTCGGGTTTTTTTGATTATTTCCCTCCCCCGAATGCCGTCTGGATGTTATCCCAAGAAATTGATTAGCCATTGGTTGAAAAACCATATAAATAAATCCCAATAAACTCAGCACAGCAGCCGCATAAAACACCGCCGGCATCCGCTCAAAATGGTCGGCAAAGTACCAACCCGACAGGGCGGCGGCCACGCCGATGGCGATTTCCAGGGCGATGTACATGGTGGCCATGGAACGGCCCCTGCGCTGCGGGTCGCCAAGGTCCACCGTCCAGGCATTGATGGCAGGGGCAAAAATGCCGTTTCCGAGGCCAAACAGGACAGACGAGCAGTACAGCATGACCGGTGTGGTGGTATTGGCAAACGCAATCATGGCGGCAGCGATGACCAGGGCCGATACCTTCAGCACCGGTTCCCGACCGCGTTGGTCGGAGATTTTCCCCGCAAACAGCCGCGTGGAAATGCTGGCTGCCGTGAACAGCATGAACACCGTGCCGCGGTTGCCGACTCCCACCTCGTCGGTCAGGTCGGGCGCCAGCGTCAGGATGACGCCGTAACTGCTGTAGCACAGGATCATCAGCACGGCTGCCGGCAAGGCAAGCGGATCGTAAATGTCGTCTTTCGAGATACGCAACAACCCAAACCGGAACGGCTGCTTTTCCGGCAAGGTCTCCTTCAGATTTGCCATGACCACCATGGACAAGGCCGCCAGTACCGCCGAAGCGTAAAACACGGCGTCGAGCGACCATACCTGCGCCATCCAACTGCCTATGGGCGGCGACGCCGAAATCCCGATACTGAAACAAATCCCGAGGATACCCATTGCTTCGCCGCGCCGATGCATGGGCACGATGTCGGCCACGTAGGCCGAGGTACCTGTGGGCTTGAAGCCTGTGGAAAATCCGTGAAAAAACCGCAAGGTTAGAAATCCGCTCACAAAAGCCAACGGCGGATAAAGCACGCCGCAAATCACACAGGCAAACACTCCGATGTACATAACCGGCATGCGTCCGATGGTGTCGGCCAACTTGCCGCTGAACGGTCGGGAAACACCCGCTGTGATGGTAAACAGCGCAATGATGAGGCCTTTGTATTCCGCGCCGCCGAGCGACGACAAGTATGCCGGCAACTCGGGAATCATCATATTGAAACTGGCCGCGAACAGGCCGTGCGAGAGGCAAAGGAGCAAAAATGCCGGCGTGTACAGCGGGGTGTCGGCGGAGACGGTGGGGTGCATGGGAAAAATTGTGCGCGAAGTTACAACTGCCCCAGCCTGTTTTTCAAGAACCCCGTCAGCACGGCCAATCCCTTGTCGAAAGTCTCATTGTTGTTGATCACGAGGTCTGCTTCCTCTTTGTATGGCTGAATGAAACGCTCGTAGGCAGGCAGTACGTGGTGCTGGTATTTGTACAACACATCCTCGATGGGGTAATTGCGTTCCACCTGGTCGCGGTGAATGCGGCGGATCACCTTGAGATTTTCCTTGGCGTTGATGAACACCTTCAGGTCGAGCAGTGGCGCTATTTTTTTGTAGTGAAACACGAACAGGCCTTCCACGATGATGATGGGCGCCGGGTGGAACGTCAGTGTTTTGGGTTCTGCCAAAGGGTTGTTGAAGGTGTACTCCTGTCGCACCACGGTTTCACCGTTTCGCAGCCGTTCCAGATCTGTTCGAAAGGCTTTTTTGTCAAATGATTTGGGCAGGTCGAAGTTCTTTTCGCCACGCTCGTCCGTGTGCTGTTGATCGCGAGGCAGGTAGTAGTCGTCCTGCGAAATGATACACAACTGCTCCGGGCTGAATTGCTCGCGCAAACGCTTGATGAAGGTGGTTTTGCCGCTGCCGCTGCCGCCTGTAATTCCGATGACCATGTTTTGATTGGACCGATTGATTCGATTGGACCGATTGATTCGATTGCGCGGCGAAAATATGCGCTAAACTTGTGTTGGAGTATTTTTTGTTGAGCCGGAGAGCCGGGCCAGTTCCCGATATTTCCAGTACGTTTCCAGCGCAGTTATGCGGCAGATTGTCCAGCCCGCTTTTCCGTCCAGAAAGCCGCGGCGCATCACGTAGTTTCGGATAAATTTGAAAGCCGGGTTGAATATCAGGTTCCACCAGTGCGATTTTTTCCCATTGGCAAAAAGTGCCCGGGCGCCCATAGCAGCGTATTTGGCGGCTCGGGAGTAGTGCTCCTCCACGGTGTAGTAACTGTAATGCAGAAGGTCGCCCGGCAAAAAACCTACCGACTGCGGATCGTTCAAGTTCAGCCGTTCGTGCACGGCGGGGCCGCCCCAACGGGCTTTGTCATTCAGGAAGAGGCGAACTTTCCTGTCGGGATACCAGCCGCTGTGCCGAATCCATTGACCGCAGTAGTTGGTCAACCGGTTCATGGCGTATGCTTCATAGCGCGGCGCTTCATTTTTTAGCCGCAAAATAGAAGCCCGGAGTGCATCGCTGAGCGCTTCGTCGGCATCCATGGAAAGAATCCAGGGGTGCAAGGCCTGGTCGTTGGCCCGGTTTTTTTGCTCGGCATACCCCTCGAACGGATGCTGGAAAAATCGCGCGCCTTTTTCCCGGCAAATGGCTTCCGTACCGTCGGACGAGAACGAATCCAGTACCACCACCTCGTCAGCAACGCCACGAAGGGAGTCGAGGCAACGTCCGATGTTGCGTTCCTCGTTGCAGGTGATGATGACGGCGGAGAGGTTCATACTTAAAGAGGTTTAACGGGTTTAACGGGTTTAACGGGTTTAACGGGTTGCGGGTTTAACGGGTTGAGCCGCTGTTAACCCGCAACCCGTTAAACCCGTTAAACCCGCTCAACCCCTCTATAAAATCATTGCCCGATAAGAATCGGCGCCGACTTTCCGTTGCCCATGATGATGATTTTGGCATTAGGCGAGGTGACTAATTCTTTTTGTACCTTGATTTGCTCGTACTGGATTAGTTTGTCGGTCAGTGAGGCGGTAAGGATGCGCTGGTAATCGGCGATACCCTGGGCTTCCACCCGTTTGCGGTCGGCTTCCTGACGCTCTTTGTCCAGAACGAATTTCATCTTCTGCGATTCCTGCTCGGCGTTGATTTTGGCCTCAATGGCAGCCTTGACCGACTGTGGCAGGTTGATGTTGCGAATAAGTACTTGTTCCATGACGAGTCCCCGATCCTTGAATTCCTTTTCGATAGCAGTGGATAGTCGTTGCTGGAACTCGTCCCGTTTGGTGGAATACAGCGATACCGCATCGTAGTACGCGGCAAAGTCGCGGATTTTGGTGCGCACCAGGGGGCGTACGATTACGTCGCGGTAATCCTGACCGATAGTTCGCAGAATTTCAGGTGCCTTGTCGGACACAATCCGGAACAACACAGTCAGATCAATTTCCACTTCAAGTCCGTCGGATGAGAGCACGTGGATGGCGTCGTCGCCCATTTTTTCACCTTCATCCCGGACGCCCGACATGGTGTAGTTCTGGGTACGGATGTCGAACGTGATGACGTCCACCAGCGGGTTCACTACGTTCAGACCTTCGCTCAGAACTCCGGCCTGGACTTTCCCAAACAGCGTCTGTACCCCTACCGTACCGGGAGAAATTTGTACAAAGCAGGCAGTCAGAATACCCAGCGCGACGAGGGCAATGCCGATAAAACGGCCGATTTTGCCGAACGATCCAAGGTTGGGGTTGGCTTTACTAACGGTAGAAGCGATAATGGCGATGAAAATGCCGAGAACTGCGAGGAACATGGTGGGTAGTTGGTTTGTGAACTTATTTTTTAAACCGCAGCAGCAAACTGCCGCAGCATGCGCACGTCATTTTCAAAAAGCAGGCGAATATCGGGAATATTGAACAGCCGTAGCGCCTGCCGCTCAATGCCCATACCGAACGCGAATCCGGAATACTGCCGGCTGTCAATGCCGCAATTTTCGAGCACTTGTGGATCCACCATGCCGCAGCCGAGAATTTCGAGCCAGCCGGTGCCCTTGGTCAGGCGGTAATTTTCTTCAGTATCGGTGCCGAGCCACACATCCATTTCGGCGCTGGGTTCGGTGAACGGGAAGAAGGACGGACGCAGGCGAATTTTCGGCGCCCCGAACATCTCCTGGGCGAAGTACAGCAGGGTTTGTTTCATATCGGCAAACGACACGCCCTCGTCAATGTACAGCCCCTCCACCTGGTGAAACTGCGCGTGCGAGCGGGCCGAGATGGTTTCGTTGCGGTACACGCGCCCCGGCGCAATGATGCGAATAGGCGGCTTGCGTGTGGTCATCACGCGGGCCTGCACATTGCTGGTGTGCGTGCGCAGGAGCATGCCGGGGGCGTCCACCACGTAAAACGTGTCCTGCATATCGCGGGCAGGGTGGTCTTCCGGCGTGTTCATGGCCGTGAAATTGTACCAGTCGTGCTCAATCTCCGGGCCGTCGGCCACCGCAAAACCGATGCGCCCGAAAATCTCGATGATGCGGTTCATCGTGATCGCGATGGGGTGGCGGGCGCCAATGGGCAGCGGTTCGCCGGGAGCCGTGAGGTCGAACGCCTGTGCAGACGCCTGCTCGGCCTGCGCCTCCAGCACGGTTTTGGCTTCCTGAA
Source organism: Saprospiraceae bacterium (assembly GCA_016787285.1). Taxonomy (GTDB): domain Bacteria; phylum Bacteroidota; class Bacteroidia; order Chitinophagales; family Saprospiraceae; genus M3007. Next base: position 13,931 of record JAEUUV010000337.1, read on the forward strand.
ACTTCGTTTCGGCGCCCTGCTTGAGCGCGTTGACCAACTGGCCGAACTCGCGTTTGCGCTCGTTGGGCACAGTACGCATTTCCTCCATCAAGGATTTGATCAGCCCTTTGGAGCCGAGGTAACGGATGCGGAATTGCTCCAGCGCCTCGGCAGTGGCTGGGGTTTCGGCGTCGAGGGCGGTTTGCGCGGATTGGACTTGTGTGAAAATGTCGGACACCTGATTTTAATGATGAATGATGAATGATGAATGATGAATTGGGGCGAGATCAGGAGATAGTTGCCAGAGCGGCGTTGCGTTGTTCGCGTATTTGAGAAAAAAGTCGTTCAAGAGGTTCTACAATGGATTGGGGATCACCCGAATAAGTTACGCCATGAAATCCAGCAAACAGGGGGTAGTTCTGATGGCTACTTGTCAGCGATGGGTCCAAGATAATTGGGACTATACGTTTGACCGGCTTGGCATTCATGGCCATTCGACGCTCCACTTCGTTGCCGTAGTGACCAGATATGAAATTTTGGCTCACAAAAAACAATACTACCTCGGAGGTTTGCAATTGCTCTTTAATGATCTTGTCCCAGTCGTCACCGAGGAGCAATTGGCTGTCATCCCAGATTTTCAAATTGTACTTATGTTCGAGTATCTTAAGATGACTCAAGATCGGACCAACTTTTTCAGCGTCTTTATGGGATTTGCCAATAAAAACTTGAATCGGGGCATCGGGGGAAACGTGAAGGGGGGTAGTTGTCTTAAGAGGCGCGATGTACCTAAACTGCTGCTGCACCACATAACCGTCCCGGTCGTCCATGAATTGGAGGGAATCTTCCAGTCCATTGGCAATCAACGCTGCCAGATTTTCAAAAGCATACCCCAGCCCCCCCGTGTCGCCCATGCCCTGTTCGATGACGGGCAGTTTTTCACCGTAACTGAAATAAGGAACATACGGCAATTTGGCAATCTCAATAAATTTGATGGGGGACACACCCTTAGGCAGCCAGTCCTCATAATATGAGGCCAATTCGCGGGCAAAACGCTCGGTCCATTCCTGCGAAATCTTGAACTCGGTATTCGAGTCTATGCGTGTGGGTATGGGCAACACCTGGAGGCGCTTGCGGGCGTTGGGCAGATTTTGCTGGCCTTTCCGGGCGCTGTCGGCGATGAATTTGATGCCGTTCAGGCCCTGCTCGGTCGGGGTGAAAAGCAGCACGAGCATGTCGGGCATCTGGATGGTGCAGATACCGCCCACGTCGGTCACCCCGGTGCGGCTGTCCACGAGGATAAAATCGTATTCGGACTTCAGTTCGTTGCGCAGGTTTTCGATGATCTTGCCACCGTTGTGCTCCTCGTAAAACTTGCTGATGTCGAATTCGCGCAGGCGTTTGAAGTACTCCGCGTCGCGTTTTCCCGCCGGCATGAGGTGGATCGGTTCCTTGCTCAGCGGGGTCTTGATAGCCGTTACAAAATCGCGCCAGTCTAATTTTTTGCCGTTTTTCTGTGCGGCGCCAAGGTATTCGAGGATGCCGTTTTTGTCGGCGATGCCCGGTACGTCGGTGTATTCGCGAAAAAAATTTTCGAGGCCGGGCGCTTCCAGGTCCCAGTCAATCATCAGAGTTTTGAAGCCCCAACCCGACAGGAGCACGGCCACGTTGGCCAGCGCCATGGAGCGGCCGACGCCGCCTTTGTACGAGTAAAATGTGATGACTTGTCCCATGATGGATCAGATGTTTCGCGGTTGTGCAATGGAGAGGTCGTCGTCGAGCAAAAAATTGTCAAGCGGCAGATCCAGCCAGGTATCATCCAACCAGTTATTGTCCCAAGCCGGCGCGGATCTGATTGCCTTGGCTACGGCAACCACCCACTTTTTCAATTTTTCCTGAAACTCGAAATACCGCACCGAGTCCTTAAACCCCTGTCCGGTGTGGTAGTACTCGTGGCAGGGGAAGTAATGGAGCGCCTTTGCCGGTGGTGGGAAATGATCGCCGTCCCAGATGACGAAAGGCACGATCAGGCTTTTGGGTTTGGGCACGAGTTGCTCTTGCCGATGGTACAACACCGAAAACTCGCGCACACACCATTCGGACTGAAAGTAGGAAGGCATCAACACCGGCACTAAGCATTTTGATTTGGCTAGGGCGATTTTCAACGTATCCTCCCAGTACTGCCCCCCTTCGATGCCCTGTTCGTCAATGAATATGTTAAGGGCCTTCTTGCCCAACTCTTCCCGGAGATACGATTTGAACTTGGGGAAAAAGATATCCTCCGTCCACTCCTTGGAATCGCTCTCACGGCGGTAACTGATGAACACGTCGTACTCGTAGGCCATTCGGATATTTCCTTGTTTCGTAAACGCTTGCAAAGGTAATTCTTTTTGTTATTGGCTGTTGGCAGGACGCCAACAGCGGCAAAAATTCATCATTCATCATTCATCATTCATCATTCATCATTCATCATTGCTTTACATTTGGCCTTTTCAAAAAAACACCTGCACAGATGACAAAGAACGGAAGCAGCCGGGTCGGCCGGTTTTTGAACGTAGTGGAACGCATCGGTAATGCGCTCCCCCACCCTGCCACCCTGTTTGCCGGTTTTGCCGGCATCATCATCTTGCTCAGTTGGCTGTTGAGTTTGTTCAATCTGTCGGTCACACACCCCGCTACGGGCAAGACGGTGTCGGTGGTCAACCTGCTGTCGGTGCAGGGCTTGCACAAAATACTGACCGGTTTGGTCACCAATTTCACGGGTTTTGCGCCGCTGGGCACCGTACTGGTGGCGTTGCTTGGTATCGGCATTGCCGAAGGCACGGGGCTGATCGGGGCGGTGCTCCGGCTGGTGGTGCTGAAGTCGCCCGCGCGGCTGCTCACGATGGTGATCGTGTTTGCGGGCGTCATGTCCAATGCAGCCAGCGAGGTCGGCTATGTGTTGCTGGTGCCGCTGGCCGCCATCATCTTTTTGGCCTCGGGGCGGCATCCGCTGGCGGGGCTGGCAGCGGCATTTGCCGGGGTGTCGGGCGGGTACAGCGCCAACCTGCTGCTTGGCACGGTGGATCCGTTGCTGGCGGGCTTGTCGCAGGAGGCTGCGCGGATCGTGAATCCCGAATACGTGGTGAACCCGGCGTGCAACTACTACTTCATGTTCGTTTCCACGTTTCTCATCACTCTGCTCGGCACCTGGGTCACCGAGCGCGTGGTGGAACCCCGGTTGGGCAAATACGACGGCTCGGAAAAGGCCGACGAACTGAAAGCGCTGGATTCGGCAGAAAAAAAAGGCCTGCGGTATGCTACGGTGGTCGTGCTGCTGTTTGTGGCATTCCTGCTGGGCGGACTGATTCCCGCCACCGGTTACCTGCGCAATCCGGAAACGGGCGACATCCTGCACTCGCCGTTTATGTCGGGCATCGTGGCGCTGTTGTTCATCAGTGCGGCATTGGCAGGTATTGCCTACGGCATTGGCGCCAAGACCGTGAAAAGCGACGCCGACGTGATGAAGGGCATGGCCAAAAGTATGGAAACGCTCGGCTCGTACATTGTACTGGTGTTCTTCGCGGCGCAATTCGTGGCATTTTTCAACTGGTCCAACATCGGCCTCGTCATGGCCGTGAAAGGCGCCGACGCCTTGCGTGCTTCGGGGCTTGGGCCGATCCCGCTGACCATCGCCTTCGTGGCTATTTCGGCTACCATCAACCTGATCATGGGCAGCGCCTCGGCCAAATGGGCCATCATGGCGCCGGTGTTCATCCCGATGTTCATGCTGCTCGGCTTTTCCCCGGAATTTACGCAAGCAGCCTACCGCGTAGGCGACAGCGTGACGAACGTCATTTCGCCCATGATGTCGTATTTCGCGCTGATCGTGGCGTTTATGCAGCGGTACGACAGCCGGGCGGGCATCGGCACGGTAGTGTCCACCATGCTGCCGTATTCAGTGGTGTTTTTCATCGGCTGGTTGTCGCTGCTGATCCTTTGGATTGTGCTGGGCTTGCCGCTGGGCTTTGGAGCGGGCATCTATTTGCAGTGATTTGAGTCGGGCAGGCTTTGGGTTTTTCCCTAACTTTGCCGGCTAATTTAACGAACAATGACCGAACCTTTCGAGTCCATTATCCAGTCCGAAACACCCGTCTTGCTCGATTTTCACGCTACCTGGTGCGGTCCCTGCCGAGCGATGATTCCGATACTGGACGAACTGCAAGCCGAACTTGGCGGACGGGTACGCATCGTGAAAATTGACGTGGACGAATACACCGACCTTGCCGTGCAAATGAAAGTCATGGGCGTTCCCACGTTCATGCTCTACCGCAACGGTCAGGAACTATGGCGCCAGGCAGGGACGATGACCAGACAATCGCTGCGGCATGTAGTGGAAACAGCGGAAAAACAATCAGTTTTGAGTTTAGCCCGCCTTCGCCAAGGCTATGTCGGGTAAAAGTTTTGAGTTTTTTCAAATGGGACTTTTCAGGATGCTTCAGTTTTTTTTCGGTGCGCTGATTTTGATAGCGGTAGTTATCGGCTGTGGGGCTGATACGGAAGGCGTTCCGCAACATCGCGAAATTGTCATGGGGCCGAGCGGCGCCGAAGCCGAACGTACTGCCGACGTTCCGGTGGCCGATTCCGTCTCCAACTCCGAACCCGAGCGCTTCGGCGAGGCGTACCTGACGGGCAAATTCGATCCCACCCGGCACCCTGATTTTGTTCAGGTCGGCAGTCCGTACACCGAGCGCCCCGGTATGTTGCTGCGCAAAGAAGCCTTCGAGGCTTTTCGAAAAATGTGGGAAGCCGCCCGAAAAGACGGCATTCACCTGAAGATCATTTCCTCGACCCGTACCTTCCACCAGCAAAAAGCCATCTGGGAGGGCAAATGGTCTCGATTTGCCAAAACCACTCCCGCACCCGATACCCGCGCGCTCAAAATTCTGGAATACTCGGCCATGCCCGGCGCCTCTCGCCACCACTGGGGCACCGACATTGACCTGAACGACCTGAACAATCCGACCTTCGAAGCAGGCGGCAAATACGCCGGCGTGTACGACTGGCTGCAAAAAAACGCCCACCGCTTCGGCTTTTGCCAACCGTACACGCCAAAAGGCCCCGAACGCCCGCACGGATACAACGAGGAAAAGTGGCACTGGACCTACCAGCCGCTTTCCGCTCCCATGCTGGAAGCCTACTCCCGGCAAATTAACGACACCCTGATCACCGGTTTCCTCGGCGCCGAAACCGCCCGAAGCATCGGCATCGTCCGGCATTATGTGCAGGGAATCAACCAAACCTGCCGGTAATTTTCAACCACTACCGCCACTCAAAACTCAAAACTCAAAACTCAAAACTCAAAACTCAAAACTCAAAACTCAAAACTGTAAAATGGCTTATACCGAATCCAACATGCTCCCGCTGGGCACCAAGGCCCCTGATTTTGAATTGCGCGACCCGGCTACCGGAAAAACCGTCCGTCTGCAGGATGTAGCCTCACCCTCGGCTACGGTGGTGATGTTTTTGTGCAACCACTGCCCGTATGTGCTGTATGTGAACGACGAGATCGCCCGTATTGTCGGGGAGTACGGGTCACGGGGTGTGTCGTTTGTGGGTATCAGCAGCAACGATGCCGAAGCCTACCCTGAAGATGCGCCCGACAAAATGCCCGAACACGCCCGCGCGGTCGGCTACACCTTTCCCTACCTGTACGATGAAACACAGGACGTGGCCCGCCGCTATGATGCCGCCTGCACGCCGGATTTTTATGTATTCGACGGCGACCTGCGCCTGTTTTACCGGGGCCAACTCGACGGCAGCCGCCCGAAACGCAACCCCGTACCGCCTACCGGCGAAGACCTCCGCGCTGCGCTCGACGCCGTGCTGGCCGGCCAACCGGCGCCTGCCGTGCAGCGCCCCAGCGGCGGATGTAATATCAAGTGGAAGGAGTGATGAATTGAGGAAGCCCCCGGGGCACAATATCCCGATTCCTTTCCAACTCCCGGAAATACGGGTTTTCAAGTACAGGATGGAAGAAATGGCTTCGCCCGTGGTTTTTATTTCGGATCTGCACCGCGCTTTGGCTTAGCCGATTGCGCCAGCACCTCTTTCAAGCGATCATAATCCTTCTGCCTAAAAAAGCCTTCGGCAGGAAATTCCCGTTCTGAGTCTTGTACCAATGCGCGGATTGTTTTGCCCGTTGCAGTCTTAAATTCGGGATCGGCTCCTTTTTCCAGCAATACCAAGCAAACACCCCAACGTTCCAGTTTCGCAGCCCGCCATAACATCGAAACCGGGCCTTCTGCATGATCAAAAACCCCAGTTGCATTGGGGTCGGCCCCAAATTCGAGCAAGACCCGCACGATGGCTTCCGGCTCACGGATGGCACTGATGGCCTCATAAAGAATGGGATACCCCATATTGTCGTTGAACGCATTCGGGTCGGCTCCTTTTTCCAACAAAAAACGCAGCAACTTGACATCGCCGGTGGCCGCAGCGGCCATGTGCGACGTAACGCGTGTTCCTATTGTACTGTCCATTGCTGCCCCTGCCTCAAAAAGCAGCCGAACGCATTCGTACTTTTCCGCTTGCCGGTGATTGGCGCCGGCAGCCCAGTCTATGGCAAAATCAAGCAAATCGCCCCGTTCATTGAGCCTTTCGACAGGTGTTTTCAGCAACTCTTTCAGTTTTTCCACCTCGCCATCCCGGATGACCCGTGCGATCTGATCCCGCTGTTGGTCTTCAAAAATGGGTTTGGAGGCTTCGATCTCGTAGCGCTCCTCCTCCTGTTTTTTGCGCTGCATTTCGGTCCAGGCCGGCCAGAATCGAAAATACAGGGCCGACCCGACTACGAATACAAGGGACAGGTATTTAGTCCAGTTGAACGGCAGCAGGTTGAGGACCAGCAACACCACCAGAACCATGATAGGCAACTGTCCGAGACCCCGCGTAGCAGCATCGCCGCCACCTCTGCCGGGGGAAAGTGCCTCGGCTATCGCTATGATGGCAACTGCAGCTATGATCACCCAGTTGAGGGTGGTGACTACTTTTAGTATATTCATGGCAAATCAGTTATACAATACATACTCCGGTTCCTTTCCAATTCCCGGAAATACGGGTCTTTCAAATCCTTGATGAAGTAGATCGCCTCGCCGGTGCTTTTCATTTCCGGCCCGAGGCGCTTGTCCACGTTCTGGAATTTTTCGGAACAGGAAACCAAAGTTTTGGCGAACGGCTTACCTTAGAGCCTCAAAAGTAAGTTAGCAAGCGTATGATCAACCACGTTTCTCTTCAAAATTTTGTCCATTTTCGCGAGTTCAAGTATGAGCGTTTGGGGCAAATCAATGTCATCATCGGGGAAAACGACACCGGTAAAACATCTTTACTAAAAATGCTCTACGCGACGGCCAAGGCTTGGGAAGAGTTTACTCTACTGCAATTGGGAAACGCGGAAAAGCCTGCTTTCAAACAAGTTTTTGCCAGAAAACTGAAAGATACCTTCCAGCCCGATAGCGGCAAGTTGGGCGATCTGGTAACTCAGAAGCAAAATGAAAGGCTAAAGGCCAATTTTACCTTTTTTGACGGAGACAAGAATAAACAGGACATTGATTTCAGAATTTCAAGAGACGAGCAAGATGGCTTACAAGACTGCAAAGAGAACGTCAAGCCATGCCCTGACCCTGACTTTCGTGCGCTTTTCGTCCCGGCCAAAGAAGTTCTAACTGCGTTGAAAGCTATCCGTGCAGTCAATGAACGCTTGCTGATGTATGGGTTCGACGACACTTACTTAGACCTCATAAAGTCGCTCCAAATTGAGTCCAAAAAGGGAAACATCGCAAAGAACTTGGTCGAGATTAATGCCGCTTTGGAAGCACTTTTTGGAGGAAAAATCGTTCAGACCAAAAAGGGTGACTTCCTGTTCAAGAAAAACAACAAGTCCGACTTTTCCATGGCCCTCACTGCCGAGGGTGTGAAGAAATTAGGCATACTGTCAACCTTGATTCGCAACCGCGAGCTGCGCAAAGGAGCCATACTCTTCATGGACGAACCAGAAGCCGTATTGCATCCAAAGGCCATCAAGGTATTGGCAAAAACTCTTTTCCTGCTCTCTGAAAGCGGCATCCAAATATTTCTATCCACACACAGTTTTTTCGTTATCAAGGAATTGGAAATCATTGCCCGCCGGGAAAAGAAATCTATCCCCTGCTGCTCGCTGACACAAACCCCCGATGGAGTGACAGCGGTTTTCAGTGATTTAAAAGCGGGTATGCCGTCCAATCCCATTGTAGATGTTGCAGTGGAAATGTTCAACGAAGAGGTCGCACTGGCTTTTTCCAAATAAAAACTTACATGGCCGTATACACCGAAACAGGCATCACCATTGATCTGAGGGATTTCCCGCATTGCCGCTTAAAAGACTGTGAGCAGCATAAGGAACTGTCCCACTACTTTTTCAAAGAGGCCGATTTCATGTGGTGGAACCCGCAGGAAGAATGCATCTACATCTCCGACTTCAAAGACTTGTCAAGAATGACCAAACGTGAAGACATCGAGAAATTGGTGCCTAACCTTGTAGAAAAAAGCGTCCATATGCTGACAGTGTTGGCTTCCGCATGGCTCGGTTGCGAGGGTGGTAGGCCATACCGCGATTTCTTCCCTGAACCTTTTAGAACAAGGCAAAAAATAAAAATTACCCATGTCGTCAACTGCCCGCCTGAATTCAATGCCTCCTTCGGGTTCGTTAACAACAAATTTCAGAGCCGGTTCTACGCTTTCAAGTTTCTGTTCGATGTAGAGGAAGCCCTTGTACTCAATATCGAGATTGCCAGAAGATACCTACCCGTCCAGTAGTTCGGTCAATTGTAAAGGTACATACTCCTATTCCTTTCCAATTCCCGAAAATACGGGTCTTTCAAATCCTTGATGAAGTAGATGGCCTCGCCGGTGCTTTTCATTTCGGGGCCAAGGCGCTTGTCCACGTTCTGGAATTTCTCGAAAGAAAAGACCGGGATTTTGATCGCATATCCCTCCAGTTTGTGGGTGATCTCGAAGTCCTTCAGTTTGTGCGTGCCGAGCATCACTTTGGTGGCAATGTTCAGGTAGGGCACGCCGTAGGCTTTGGCGATGAACGGCGTGGTGCGCGACGCGCGCGGGTTGGCCTCGATGACGTACACCTCGTCGTTTTTCACGGCAAACTGGATGTTGATCAGGCCGCGGATATTCAGCGCACGAGCAATTTTTTCCGCGTATTCCACCATGCTCTGGATCACGATGGGGCCGAGCGAGTAGTGGGGCAACACGGCGGAGGAGTCGCCGGAGTGGATGCCGGCGGGTTCGATATGTTCCATGATGCCCATGACGTGCAGCTCGTCGCCGTCGAAGATGGCGTCAATTTCGGCTTCCTTGGCGCGTTCGAGAAACTGGTCAATGAGCACGCGGTTGTCGGGCAGGTGCTTGAAAATGGTGAGCACCTGGCGCTCCAGTTCGTTGTCGTTGATCACGATCTTCATGCGCTGGCCGCCGAGTACGTAACTGGGCCGCACGAGCAGCGGGTACGGGATTTTTTTGGCAATCTCCAGGGCTTCGTCTACATCCCGGGCGGCGCCATACTTGGGGTAGGGAATGTCGAGTTCCTTGAGCAGGTCGGAAAAACGACCCCGGTCTTCGGCGATGTCCATGTCGTTGTACGAGGTGCCGATGATGTTCCAGCCGTTTTTGTGCAGGTCTTCGGCCAATTTGAGCGCCGTCTGGCCGCCGAGTTGCACGATCACACCGTCGGGTTTTTCATGCTCCAGTATCTCCTCCAAATGCTCCCAGTACACCGGCTCGAAGTAAAGTTTGTCGGCAATGTCAAAGTCGGTGCTCACCGTTTCGGGGTTGCAGTTCACCATGATGGTTTCGTAACCCACCTCTTTGGCCGCCAGCACGCCGTGTACGCAGCAGTAATCGAACTCGATACCCTGCCCGATGCGGTTGGGGCCGGAACCGAGCACCACGATTTTTTTCTTGTCGGTTACGACGCTCTCGTTCTTCGCCGGCGCCAACGTCGGTGAGGTTTCAAACCTCACCGACGTTTCGTTATTCGCGGTGCCCAACGTCGGCGGGGTTTCAAACCCCGCCGACGTTTCGAAAGTGGAGTAGAAATAATTGGTCTTCGACTCGAACTCGGCGGCGCAGGTGTCCACCATTTTGTACACGCGCCGGATACCGCGTTTTTTGCGCTCGCGGGTCACGGATTTCTCGTCCACGCGCAAAATCCAAGCGATCTGGGCGTCGGAGTAGCCGTTCTTTTTCAGTTCCATGAAAAAATCCGTCGAGATATCCTCGGGTACGTTGCAGCGCAGGAGGCGCTCCTCCATTTTCACTAAATTTTTGATCTGGCCGATAAACCAGGGGTCAATGCCGGTGAGTTTTTGCACGGATTTGGACGGGATGCCGAGGCGCAAGGCGTCTTTCACGCGGTAAATGCGGTCGTCGGACACCAATTCGAGGCGCTCCAGAATGTCGTCGGTTTTGAGCCATTCCTTTTTGTCGGCGCCGAGGCCGGTGCGGTTGTTTTCCTGACTCTGACAGGCTTTTTGCAGAGCTTCGTTGAAACTGCGCCCGATGGACATAACCTCGCCCACGGATTTCATTTGCAGGCCGAGGCGGTGGTCGGCGCCGTGAAATTTGTCAAAATTCCAGCGCGGCATTTTCACGATCACGTAATCCAGCGTGGGTTCGAAGTAGGCCGAAGTAGTTTTGGTGATCTGGTTTTTCAGTTCGTCCAGCGTGTAGCCGATGGCCAGTTTTGCGGCAATTTTGGCGATGGGGTAGCCCGTGGCCTTGCTGGCCAACGCCGAGGAACGCGACACGCGGGGGTTGACCTCGATGGCGATCAGTTCCTCGGTTTCGGGGTTTTGAGCAAACTGCACGTTGCAGCCACCGGCGAAGTTGCCGAGCGCGCGCATGATCTTGATCGCCTGGTTGCGCATGTCCTGGTAAGCCGTGTCGGACAGGGTCATGGCCGGCGCCACGGTGATGCTGTCGCCGGTGTGGATGCCCATGGGATCGAGGTTTTCGACCGTGCAGATGATGACCAC
>JAEUUV010000021.1 GCA_016787285.1 Saprospiraceae bacterium
TCGTCCAATGTCGCTTCGACAGGCGTTTTGAAGTTTTTGCCGCCGCGTTTAGCCATTGGGAAGTGCGATTTTGGGTTCTTCCGGAAGGTGGTTTTTCAGGACTTCCACGAGGCGGGCATAAGCGGTGAAGTCAATGCCGGCTTCCGCCAGGATGGGCGCCAAATCGTTTACCTCGATTCTGCCCAACCAACTGCCCTCGAACGATCCGGCAAGTAGTTTGGCGTTGTCAATCAGGGTATCCCGCTTCTTGCTGTCCATCAGAATGCCCAGGATTGTTTTGGCGTCGAGGGCTTCGCCGAGGGGCAACACGGCCATCAGTTCGCCGATCTTGTCCGCGTGGCCGGCGATGCGTTCGCAGGATTTCAGTAAATAATATATGGTGTTGGTCAGGATGACTTTTTGGGTCGTCAACTCGCTCACTTTGAAGGCCGCGTCCGCATACGCCCTGGCGTTTTCGCGCAGGCGCCCGGCAAGTTGGGAAAACCGCGCTGTGGTGGTGACTTTTACCTTACCCTCCCGAATAGCGGTAAGTATTGCATCGCGATGCCGGTCGAGGTCTTTGAGCCAGGTGGTCAATTGATCCGCTCCTGCCGAGGTCTCGGTTTCGCCGTTCATTATCAGGGAGTTATCGGTCATTTTTTTCGGAATATTTTCGGTAAATTTTCGGAAAGGTTCCGGTAGGTTTTCGGTAAAGTCCCGGCAGGATTTCGGTAAAAAACCGATATATCGAATCGGTGTAAGTAGGTGTGCAAAATTATTCGATACTTAAAAGTTCATTGAGAATTCGATTTTAAACTGGCATCCAAAGTTGCAGAAGATGTTAAGGAGTGCTTTTTTGAGTTTGGCCTCGGACATAAAATCCTGAATTTGAAGCCATTGGTACTTTATAAATCGCCACAGAGTTTCGATTTTATTCAAATGAGGGGAGGAAATCGGAAGATAAAAGAGAAAAAGCCCTTTAGTTTCCCATTCTTCCCGCTTTTGCAGGATTAAATCGGCAGTGTGCCAAGGAGCATTATCCCAAATGACGATGGTGTATTCCTGCTTTTTATACACTTGGTCAGCAAATTCGTCCAGACAATGTGCGATGAAGACACTATCGATGTTCTTGTCCGTTTGGAAAGTGGTCAGTGCTCCTTCGGGGCTCATCAACCCAAAAATGTTGAGTAAGTGTTTATGCTTTGTTGGGATGCCGACTTGTTCGCCGATTGGTTGCCAACCATAGGGTATACAAGGTGTCAGCGAAAAGCCGGCCTCGTCGGCAAATCGAAGTTGAATCAAACCTTTTTGCCATAATTCGACCATAATCCGCAGCCTTTTGAGTTTATCCTCTTTTTGTGCACAAGTGGGTTGCTTTTTCAAATAGCGTCGAAATCGCTTCCATCGCCAACGATTTTTTTTAAAAATCGCTTGAGGGTGGCACGACTCATGATCAGGTTTGAATCTGACTGCAACTCGGCCAGCACTTTATCTAATTGCTTGGGCGAAGCCTTTACTTTTGATTTCACTTGCTCGACCAACTCCATATTTTCAAGTTTGATTTTGGGCTTGCGACCTTGACCTGGCTTTGTTTCAAGACCTTTTAGTCCTCCTTCTTTCCAGCGATTGAACCAAGCAATAACAGTGTTGGGTAGTACCCCGAAAATCGCGCACAGTTCGTAAATCGTTTTGCCCTGACCGCTCAATAATATGCAGTGACAACGCGCACGAAAAACATGGCTTGCGCCTGTTTTATAGCCATGTTCAAGAGATTGCGTTTCTTCGGGTGTCAGTACAATGTATCTTTTTTTGCGTCCCATGGCGCAAAATTATAAATATCGAATAATTTTGCACACCTACTTA
>JAEUUV010000058.1 GCA_016787285.1 Saprospiraceae bacterium
TGCGGTCTGGACGGGACTCGAACCCGCGACCTCCGCCGTGACAGGGCGGCATTCTAACCGACTGAACTACCAGACCAAGTGCTTTTCTTCAAAAGCGGGGCAAAGATATGCGAACACATTCCGTTTGTCCAAGCAGCTGTGAAAAAATTTCTTGAGAAAGAGTTTTTGGCCGAGCAGGCGTACCTTTGCCCGCCTTCTGCCCCTGAATCGGGCGGAAGGCGAAAACGATCTGTTCCTGACCGAAAAGGAACCTGACACTCACTTCATCCTTATCCAGATTATGGCAATGACCTTCATGGATTTCGAAAAACCCCTGGAAGCGCTGTATGAGCAGTTGGAAAAGCTCCGGGAAGTCGGAGAAAAGGGCGAAGTGGACGTAACGGAAATGATCCGCGAGCTGGAGCACAAAATCCAGCAAAAGCGCAAGGACATTTTTGCCAACCTCACCGGCTGGCAAAAAGTACAACTGTCGCGACACCCCGACCGACCCTACACGCTGTATTACGCCAACACCATTTGCCAAAAATTTATCGAACTGCATGGCGACCGCTGTGGCGGCGAAGACCATGCCATCGTGAGCGGCATGGCTAATCTGGATGGCCAAACCGTAGTCATTATCGGGCATCAGAAAGGGGTGAATACCAAAATGCGCCAGTACCGCAACTTCGGCATGGCCAATCCGGAGGGCTACCGCAAGGCGTTGCGCCTGATGAAACTCGCCGAGCGCTTCGGTTTCCCGGTGATCACCCTCATTGATACCCCGGGCGCATTCCCTGGTCTTGAGGCCGAACAGCGCGGACAGGCGGAGGCTATCGCCAGAAACCTGTTTGAAATGGCCCAGTTGCGCGTGCCTATCCTGTGTTACATTATCGGTGAAGGGGCGTCCGGTGGGGCGTTGGGTATCGGCCTTGGCGACCGCGTGTTCATGCTCGAATACACCTGGTACTCCGTGATTTCGCCCGAATCCTGCTCGTCTATCCTGTGGCATTCGTGGGACTACAAGGAGCAGGCCGCCGATGCCCTCAAACTCGATGCCGACCACATGCTGGAGTTCGGACTGATTGACGGCATCGTCCGGGAGCCGCTCGGCGGCGCACACAACGCGCCGGAAGAGATGGCCGCCACCCTCAAGCAACACATCCTCCACGAACTGGCGGCTTTAGTCAAACAAGACCCCGACGAGCGCATCACCGCCCGGATTGCAAAATACAGCAAAATGGGGCACTACCGCCAATTGCCGACAACCCCGGCCGGTAAATAGCCCCGGCAACCTTCTTTCGCAATGCCCAAACCTTTTGTCTATGCTGGAAAATCTGCGCACATTTTTTTTGAAAAGACTGCTACGCCGCACACTGGCCGGTCAAAACCGCCAGCGTAAAGTCTACACCATTCAAAGCGCCCGCACGATCGCAATACTCTTTGACGCCACCGAAGAGAAAGACCGCAAGGATGTCCTGGCGCTGGTCGAATTGTGGCAGGAAGAACACCGGAAAAAAGTTCGTCTGCTCGGATTTGTAGACAACAAACAACCACTCGGCCAAACCCAATTTCCGCAGTTTACTCCCAAAGACCTGAAATGGAACGGCACACTCGTCAGCGAAGCCGCAAAAACATTTCTGGAAGACAAACCCGATTTGCTGCTTTGCCTGAACAAAAATCAGGTGCTCCCGCTGGCCTGGGTAGCCGCAGCCTCCAAAGCTGCCATGAAAATCGGTTCCGCCACCCCGCCACCCCACGACTTCGACATGGTACTGGAAACGCCTGCAGAAAAAGGCGTCCGTTTTTTTGTGGATCAACTCGAACTCTATCTCAACAAAATAGTACCGTCCAAACATGAGTCTGCATCAGCGCTTTAGGGGTACCGGCGTGGCATTGGTCACGCCGTTCAAGGAAGACCGGATTGACTGGGACAGCCTTGAAAAAATCATCGAGCACGTCATCTCGGGCGGGGTAGAGTTTCTGGTCAGCCTGGGCACAACCGGCGAATCCGTCACAACCTCGGAGGCCGAACAGCGCCAGATTCTGGACTTTACCATCCGGGTCAACCGCGGGCGGTTGCCGGTCGTAGCCGGGGTATTCGGCGGCAACAATACGGCGGAGCTCGTCCGCAAAATGCAGGACTTCAATTTCGACGGCATTGACGCCCTGCTGTGCAGCAATCCGGCATACAACAAGCCCGGTCAGGAAGGAATTTTTCAGCACTACATGGCTTTGGCCAACGCCTCACCCCGGCCCATCCTCATTTACAACGTGCCCAGCCGCACCGCCTCGAACATGACTGCCGAGACCACCTTACGTTTGGCGCATGCCAGCGACAAGTTCCTGGGAATCAAGGAGGCCAGCGACGATATTTACCAGATCAACAAAATTATACAGGGCAAACCCCAAGACTTTCTGGTCCTTAGCGGCGACGATTTTATCACCCTGCCCCTGATCGCTTGCGGCGGCGACGGCGTCATTTCGGTGATCGCAAACACCACGCCGCGCCCCTTCACGGATATGGTGCGCTCAGCCCTGCGCTTCGACATGCCGCAGGCCCAAAAACTGAACCTGCAACTGCTTAACCTGTACCGGCTGTTGTTCACCGAAGGCAATCCCGCCGGCGTGAAGGCCGCTCTGGAAGTGCAAGGGCTTTGCACACGGGACGTGCGGCTTCCCCTCGTGCCCATGTCGGACGGTGGTCAGCAGTTGATTCGCGCTGAACTGGCCAAATTGCAGGGTTGAGACCCGCATGCGCGAGCAGGATTTTTCACCGCAGAGACGCAGAGGCGCGGAGACGCGGAGGAGAACAAACAAAGGGTTGGCGACAAAGATAGCCCGACAAGCAGCGGGCCTGGCAAATAAACATTGGTTACTTTTGCTACCCGTACGAGGATTATCCGCCCGCACATGGCCAAGCATCCGTCCATTTTTATCAGTTACCGCATAGCCGACAGCCTGACGCAGGCAGGGCGGCTGCATCAGTCGCTGGAAGCAACATTCGGGAAGGGCACGGTTTTTTACGACAAGAGCAACCTGCAACCAGGCATGAAATGGCCTAAGGAACTGGAGGAAAAAGTGCAAAACGCGGCAGTCGTACTGGTGCTGTACCGCAACGGAAAAGACTGGCTCGGGGTGGATGATTTCGGCGCCCGCCGGATAGATGAGGAGGACGATTGGGTGCGTCGAGAAGTAGCGACTGCTCTTGCCGATCCGGGTAAAACCGTCATTCCTGTGCTTCTCAATGAGGCCAAACTGCCGCCGGAAGAACGCCTGCCCGACCCGCTCAAAACGCTCGGCTACTGCCAGCACAAGCAAATCCGCGAAGCAAACTGGGAGGATGATTTGTTGCCGTTGCTCAAAATTCTGGAACCGCATGTACAAGCCGAACCCGTAGCGCCCGCACCAAAAACACCCGAGGCGGGTAGTTCCTGGGAAACCTTTTTTGAAAAAAATACCCTGAAAAATATCGCCGGCCCCTGGATGACCGTGAACTGCGACCGAAAGGAACACTACACGGAAGGGGTGTTTTCAGATTTTTTAAAGAATAAAAAACCGCCCAAAAACCTCGCTTTCCTGCTCTCCGCTTGCCTGCACCAGAAACCTGCCAGCCTTGCCAAGCGCTTGGTGTACGAACTGGCCGACAAAGGAGTATCCATCGCCCATTTTCGGGATGCCGGGGACGGGGCGGCAGTAGCTGTTGCGGAATTAAAAATCGGCCTCGAAGCCGAAAACTCCTGGGCGGAATTCTGGAAAACGGTGCAGGAAAAACTGCAATCCCTGGCGCCGATCCCCGATCCGGTGGCCTTGGCCAACAGCGACCTCTGCACCGGGAAAGACCGTATCGCACTCATTTTCCGGGTAACCGAAAAGCAGTGGGATACCCCCAATGTCGAAGAACATATCGCCTTCATTTTGTCCATGTTCGACAACCTCCCGGAAGCAAGCCGCAAGTACCTGCTCTTCTTTGCCTTTGAGTTCAAACACGCGCACCTGCCGGATCGCCTCCAAGCCTGCGGACAATACTTGGACAAACTCGATGCATTGTCGAAAATACTGAATGATGGCAGCACCGGACTTTTCGTGGCCCACCACAAACTCTTCCCGCCCGTAGCGCCGGTGCATATCGAAAACTGGTTCGACGATGTGGCGGTCAGTTCCAACAAAACCAGCAACCGCGCCTTGCTCGATACCCTGCGCAACCAACTCCATGCTGATGACCGCGCCCGTCCCGACTTCGACATGGAAAATGTGGAGGAAATGCAGGAGGCTGCCTACAACTATCTCACCCGCCCCCAACCGGATCAATTTTAAAACGAACTACCGACCATGGCATTGAAACTCACGCACCCACAGGAAAAATTTCCCTTCCCCGATTTTGCCGACGCAGCGCCCAAAGACGATCCCGCCGCGTACAAACCCTCGCGAGAACTTGCCGCCGCCGTCAACGTCGCGCTGGCGCTGGGCCAGCCGCTTCTGCTGACCGGCGAACCGGGCACCGGCAAAACGGGCCTGGCACACTACCTTGCCCACCAGTTTGAACTTGGCAAACCCATCGTGTTCGACGCGCAAACGGTTTCGACAAAAAAAGACCTGTTTTACCAGTACGATGCGCTGGGGCATTTCCAGTGGTCGCAGGTCAACCGCGACAAACTCGAAACGCTCAGCCGGCAGGATTTTGAGGAACGCCTCAACCTCATCCGCTACGAGGGCCTCGGCCTCGCCATCCGCCGGGCAGCGGTGGACAAGGTGCGCAGCGTGGTGCTCATTGACGAAATTGACAAAGCCCCGCGCGACCTGCCCAACGACCTGCTCGCCGCCATCGAAAGCCTGCGCTTCGAAGTGCCCGAAATACCGGAGGCCGACAAGGTGACCTACGCCTGTCCGCCCGAACTGAAACCCATCGTGGTCATCACCTCCAATTCGGAAAAAAACCTGCCCGATGCTTTCCTGCGCCGGGTGGTGTATTTCCACATCAAGTTTCCGGAGCGCGACGACCTGCTCAAAATACTCGAGGCGCGTACCAAGGCCCTTGACGGGGTGGACCTGGAGTCCGTGACCGATTATTTTATCAAAATCCGCGACGCGAAAAACCTGAACAAGAACCCCGCCACCGCCGAACTGATCGCCTGGGCTACCCTGCTCGGACGGCTCGGTTTTCCAACAAAAAAGTTGAAAAACATGGCCGAACTAACTGACAACCAGCGCGACATGCTGCGTATGGCCAACTCCGTGTTAGCTAAAACCCGCGAAGACCTGAACACCCTGAACGCCGCGCTCGGACTGCACGAAGCATGATCGAACGGATCGAAACCTGGCTCCGCAACCTGTTTTCCGCC
The DNA here is from genome assembly GCA_016787285.1 of Saprospiraceae bacterium. Lineage (GTDB taxonomy): Bacteria > Bacteroidota > Bacteroidia > Chitinophagales > Saprospiraceae > M3007. The sequence goes on from JAEUUV010000058.1 coordinate 5,319, forward strand.
GGCCCTGACCCGGCAGGTGCAGCGCGTGTCCCGATGCCCGATACCGATCTGCCGACCGATTACCCCTTCGACCGCTACCGCCTGTTGGCCGCCTTGCTGCCGGCCCTTGAAGCGAAGGGATTTGTGCTCAGTCCCGACCGCCTCATCCGCTTGCAGCACCTGCTGACCATACTACCGCCCGAAGCGCCCGCTGCCGATCTGGGCGATTACCTCTGTCCGGCGTTTGCTTCCAGCGAGCAGCAGCAAGAGCAGTTTCACGAGGTGTTTGCCGCCATCGCTGTTGTTTTTGAAAAAAAAGGAAACGCGCCGGAAAAGATCGAGCCGGAAGTAAAACCCAAACCGCCGCAGCCTCCCCCGCCGCCTGCTCCGGAACCAGCCGCGTCGGAACCACCGGCCCCGCCACCACCCGTTCCGCCACCACCGCCGCCCTCCGAAAGGCCGCCGGATACAGGCGCCCCGGCTTCCAAACCGCCGCTCAGCCTCGACCTGGAGCAGTGTATCGAACCGCCGTTCACCTGGAATATCGCGCCCGACGAACACATTCCCGTGGCCGCAGAAGCCGGTTTTGGTCGCACGCTCACCCGGCTGCGCAGCCGCGAGCGCACGGATACCCGCAGCATTGACTGGCCCGCCACCACCCGCGCGAGTGTGCGGCAGGCAGGTGTGCCGGCTATCCGGTACAAGCACCACACCCGCCCGGTGGAGTACCTCATGCTGGTGGAGCGCTTCGCCGCCGAAGACCACCGCGCCCTGCTTTTTGACCGGCTTTGGCGCACCTTGCGCGAGCAGGAAGTGCTGGTGGAGCGTTTTTTCCACGACGGCGACCTGCGCAGTTGCCACAACGAGCAGTTTCCGCAAGGCATCAGCCTGCGTGACCTGCGCCACCGCTACGCCTCGGCCCGCCTGTTGGTGCTCGGCAGCGGGCACCGCTTCCTGTCCACCAAAACGGGCAAACCCGCAGAATGGACCGCCGCCCTGCCCGACTGGCCCTCGCGGGCGCTGCTCACGCCGGTATCGAAGCAGCAATGGGGCCTGCGCGAGCGGCGTTTGGCCGACCTGTTCACCCTGCTGCCTGCTGCCTGGGAGTCGGTGCGGTATTTGGCCGAAGGCCCCGAAACCGACCCGCACGCCCGCTTTGCCGATTTGCCTGCCGACGTGCGGGCCGTGGCCGAATGGTCGCCCATCAACCTCGAAACGCCGCTGGCCCGCTCCTTGCGCCGGCATTTCGAGCCGGAACTATGTATCTGGATAGCAGCCTGCGCCGTGTGGCCCGCCCTGCATTTCGACCTCACGTTGCGCCTCGGTCGCCTGCTGAGCACGCCCGAAAACAACTTGCTGAGCTACGACAAACTCACCCGTATGGCCCGGCTCGACTGGTTTGCCAACGGCCATATCCCCCGCGCCGCCCGCGCCGAACTGCTGGAATTCCTCGATGCCCGCCACCCCGAACTGCTGCAGCGGGTGAGCGCCTATCTGCTCGACCTGCTGGAACAACATCCGCCGGAAAACCCCAAAAGTGTGGCCTTTGCCGAGCACCAGATCAACATCGCCATTCTTCGGGTGATGGCTGTTGAAACACCTGATCCTGAACTCGTTCAGCACCTGCGCACGGTGCTCAAACGACTGGATCGCCAGGCCGATCTGACGGATTTCGTGCTGCCCGCGTCGGTGGAAACCATGCTGGACAAGTTGGGCTGGGAGGAAAAGCCTGCCGCACCGCCACTGATAACGGTGGAAGATGCACCGGTGTTAAAATCTGGACAATCCTTCTTCGACAAGTACGAGTTAATTGAATTAGTCGGCAAAGGCGGTATGAGCGACGTGTGGAAGGCTATGGACAGGGAGACGAGAACGCCGGTAGCTTTGAAAATCTCCCGCCGCACCGATGCCTTAGGCGAGAAACTGGCGCTGTATGAGTATGAGATGACTAAGGGCCTGCGCCATCCCAACATCAACCCGGTGCTGGATTTTGGCGTGGCCGACAAGGCGCCGTTTTTGGTGTTTCCCTACCGGGAGTCCAGCGCCTACTTCCAGATCGGCAAAGCCACCGAAGCCGATTTGTGGAAAATCATCCACGACATCGGCTCTGCGCTGGAGTATATGCACGGCTTGAACCCGCCGGTGGTACACAATGACCTGAAGCCGGGGCATTTTCTGCTCGATGAGGAAGGGCGGTATGTGCTGAGTGATTTTGGGTTGGCGGAAGAGGTAGGGGAAGGGGCGGAGCGGAGTTTTCGCTCGGATCCGGATTTGCTAGAGTGGCTCCGGCAAAAGACTATTTTGCTGGAGTATCCGCGACCACCGGAGCATAGGGGTTCTTTCTCCGAATCTCCAATGGATGAAATAGATTATCATCTAGATAGTTTCATTGAAGGGATAGACACGACACCCAAAAACTCTTCCCCAAAAACAGACATCTGGATGCTAGGGACATGTTTGTATCAAATTCTGACGGGTGAAATGTTGAAAAATGGATATGTTTCCCCGGGAAAGCCGTTGTCCGATTACACGCGTCCAACAGGATTTTCGGACAGACTTTGGTACTTAATAACTGAAACCTTACGATGGCTCCCGGAACATCGCCCCCCGGCATATCAACTAGTACGCGAAGCCCATTGGAAGCTGTATCCTGATTCCAAACCCAAAGAAATAAGAGAACTTGAAGAAAAGATTTCAGCCATAACAGAACGGAAAAACCAGGCCGTAAAAGATCAGCAATACCAAGATGTCGCCAACCTGCACGATCAGGAACGCAAACTACACCGTCAGTTAGAGTTTCTAATAGTCGAATGGGTGGAGCAAAACAAGCGCTCGCCAATTGTTAAAGAGGACGGCCTTATAGATGAAAGCGAATCCCCCGGACCCATCCCTGAACCCACAGAAATCCCCCTCCCCGACATGGTCTTTGTCCAGGGCGGCACTTTCCAAATGGGCGAAAAAGGCGTGGCCGAGCCGGTACACGAAGTCACACTCTCCGATTTTGAGATCGGCCGAACCGCAGTGACCAATGCGCAGTACTGCGCCTTTTTGAACGAAAAAGGCAACCAAACGGAAGGTGGGGTAGAATGGATTGACCTTAGTGGTAAATATGCCAGCGAAAAATGCCGTATCCAAAGCATCAATGGTAGTCAATTCTCCGTAGAACCCGGCTATGAAAACCATCCGGTCATTTATGTTTCGTGGTTCGGTGCGGCGGCATATTGCAATTGGTTGTCTAAAAAGACCGCTAAAAAATACCGGTTGCCTACGGAAGCGGAGTGGGAATATGCAGCAAGGGGAGGATCACAAGAGCGGGGTAAGTATCCAGAAAATACCTTTCGTGGTAAAAATACTGCATGGATTGCTCGCAATTGGTCAGGATACAAATACTCCGGCAGCGATAATATTGACGAAGTAGCATGGTATTCCCAAAATTCAGAAAATAGGCTTCACCCCGTTGCCGAAAAAAAAGCCAACGAACTGGACCTTTATGACATGAGCGGCAACGTATGGGAGTGGTGTGTAGATTGGCGAGGTATATACTCTACAAGTCGTCAAACCAATCCGACAGGGCCAACTACAGGCTCGTTCCGCATGAACCGGGGCGGCTCGTGGCTCGATACGAAGGGGTACTGCCGCATCTCATCCCGCAGCAACGACTCGCCGGAAAACCGTAGCTACTACCTCGGATTCCGCGTCGCTGCCTCCGTACCGGCACAGTCGGAAGACATACCGGTAAGCCAACCAGTCAGCACTCGTCCTGTTATGAAATAGGCCCGGGCGGCTCGAGCCTCGGCTTCGCATCTCTTGCATCCGGTACGTTTGTCATCTCGTAGAGAACCGTCCGCCACAGCGCGGACGCTTCTCTACGAGCGAACAAACCCGATATACTTGTTCAACCTTTTCTCCGTGCGAAGTCCTGCATCAAATCCACAAGCGCCTGCACGCCGGCTTTGGGCAGGGCGTTGTAGGTGGAGGCGCGGAAGCCGCCCACGGAGCGGTGGCCTTTGAGGCCGACCATGCCGTTGGCTTCGGTTTCTTTCAAAAACTCCTTTTCGAGCGCTTCGTGGCCTTTCGTCATCACGAAACAGATGTTCATCAGCGAGCGGTCTTCTTTGGCCACGGTGCCCGTGAACAGCGGATTGGCGTCAATTTCGTTGTACAGCAGGGCGGCTTTTGCCTTGTTGCGGCGGTGCATAGCCTTCAGGCCGCCGGTTTTTTTGATCCAGCGCATGGTCAGCATGGACACATAAATCGGAAATACAGGCGGCGTGTTGTACAGCGAGTTTTCCGCGATGAAGGTGCGGTAGTCGAGCATGGTGGGCAGGTAGCGATTCACTTTGCCGAGCATGTCCTCGCGCACGATGACTACCGTGGTGCCTGCCGGGCCGAGGTTTTTCTGCGCGCCGGCATAGATCAGGCCGTAGTTGGACACCTCCACCGGGCGGCTAAGAAAATCGGACGACATGTCGCACACAATCGGTACCGGCGACTTGGGCATACGCTGGATTTGCGTGCCGAAAATCGTGTTGTTGCTGGTCAGGTGCAGGTATTTGGCGTGTTTCGGGATTTTATACCCCTTGGGGATAAACGTGTAGTTCTGCTCCTTGGAAGATGCGAGCACCTCCACATTCCCGAAGGCTTTGGCTTCCTTGATGGCCTTGTTGGCCCAAACACCCGTATCCACGTATGCAGCGGTTTCGCCGTTGTCGAGCAGGTTCATGGGTACCATGAAGAACTGGGTGCTGGCGCCGCCGGTGAGCCAGAGGACGTGATAGCCGCTGTTGGCCGGAATAGCCAACAGTTCGTGCATCAGGGCGTTTGCCTCCTCAATAATGGCGGTGAATTCGGGGCCGCGGTGGCTCATTTCGATCAGGCCAAGGCCGCTGCCCTGATAGTTGGCTACTGCTTTGGCGGCTTCTTTGAGTACGGGAGCCGGCAGCACTGCCGGGCCGGCGGAAAAGTTGTGTTTTTTCATGTGACGGTGCCGGAGCGGTTTTCGGATGTGCCCCAAAAGCGGGACAAAAGTACCGCAATTACATGTCTTTCCAGCGCTCCCAGTAATTCTGATCTTCCACTTCTTCGAGAATACCGAGGTAGTTGGCGTAGCGTATTTCGCTCACGCCGCCTTCGGCCACAGCCTTGCGCACGGCGCAGCCCGGTTCGTTTCGGTGCAGGCAGGAGGCGCCGAACTTGCAGTGTTCCGACAACTCGAAAAATTCCCGGAAGGCATGTGCTACGTTTTGCGGGTCTTTGTTGTTGAAAGCCAGCATTTTGATGCCGGGTGTGTCAATGATTCGCCCTCCGAAATCGAGTTCGAACATTTCGGCAAAGGTGGTCGTATGCTGGCCTTTGCCCGAGTAGTCGCTGATTTCGCCGGTGCGCAGCCCAAGGTTCGGCTGAATAGCGTTGATCAGGCTGCTTTTGCCCACGCCCGATTGCCCGCTGAGCAGGGTGGTTTTGTTTTTCAACACCTCCACCAGCGCGTCCAGCCCCTTGCGCTCGGGTACGGAGGTGGCCAGCACCCGGTAGCCGATTTTTTCGTAAATTTCTTTCATGGCGAAAAACGCGGCCACGTCTTTGTCCTCGTACAGGTCGCCCTTGTTGAATACGATGGTGACGGGAATTTCGTGCGGTTCGGTCATCAGCAGGAACCGGTCAATGAAGCCCGGTTTCAGATTGGGGTGTGCGGCGGTCACGATCAGCACGGCCTGGTCAATATTGGCGGCCAGCAGGTGCAGGTCGTGCTTGCGGCGGGGCGACTGGCGCACCACGTAATTCCGGCGCGGCAGTATTTTTTTAATCATACCCTGGCCGGCGCCTTCGGGCTGAATCTCCACCTGATCACCTACTGCCACGGGGTTGGTCAGCACCACGTCGTCGAGGCGGAACTTGCCCACGATGCGGCATTGCAGCACGGCGCCGTCGGCATCAAGGCGCACGTTGTACCAACTTCCGGTAGATTTGATAACGGTTCCGGTTTGTGTCATTTGTTTGTGCCAACGCGTTGTCTTTGGCGAACGCCCAACGCCCCGCCGTTAAAAATGGTTTCCGAAACCGCTTATTTGGCCGGCAGGCGGATGAGGTATTTTTTCCCGGCCTTGTTGGTCAGTTTGCTGTCCACCAGCCAGGGATTGTACAACTTGAGTATGCGGTACGAGGTGTTGTGCTGCACGGCAAAGTCGCCCCAACTCGGCACAGGGCCGCTCACTTCCACGGTTTTGTACTGGTTCAGCGGAGCGTACAGGTGATCGTCTTCGATGACGTACTCGTACTGTTCCGGGTGTTGCATCACCTCCTTGACGGCCACGATGCGGAAGGGGTAGCGCATGGTTTCGTCGGCGGCAAGGTTGAGGTCGTAAAAGGATTTGGCGCGTTGTTTTTCCATTTCCGAACTGATGCGACCCGGCCCGCCGTTGTAGGCGGCGGCGGCCAGCGTCCAGCTGCCGAGGGATTCTTTTTGCTTGCGCAAATATTTGCACGCGGCACGGGTGGCTTTTTCGAGGTGGTAACGCTCGTCAATTTCGTCGCTGATCTCCAGGTCGTACTCGCCGCCGGCGCCTTTCATAAACTGCCAAACCCCGCGCGCGCCGGCGGGCGACACGGCGTTGGACAAGGTGCTCTCGGCCACGGCTAAGTATTTCAAATCATCGGGCACACCCTGTTCTTTCAGGATCGGTTCGATGATGGGGAACAGCGCATTGGCCCGCTTGATGGACAGGATGGTGGCGGAGTGGTAGTACACGTTGCGCAACAATTCCGCATCAAGGCGCTGCCGCACGTCGAAGTTGTCCATCGGCAGTTTTTCGCCGCAGAAGTCGAAGTCTTTGTCCAGATTGATGGAGCGCACCTGCTGGGGCGGGGCGGAAAACCCGGCGCCGTCACCTTTGAACGACAGGAAAAAAATACCGGCAAGGCCCAGCGCGAGGATGATGTTGAGGACGAGAAGCGTGCGGTTTGTCATAGTTGCTGTTGGCTGTTGGCTGTTGGGCGTTTGAAAACAGGTACGGTAGAGCAGGGTTCGCCGAACATGATGCTGGCGGCTACCGGCTGCAGGCGCCGGGTGATTTCCAGATAGGCCGACGGGGGCACGGGTTTGTCGCTGCAGCCCTTGATGACCAAACGTTTGCCGGCATAGTCGTCCGGGCTGAGGGTGGCGAGGGTTTTCAGGAACGCAAATTCGGCGTACTGCTCCGGCAGACCCTGGAATACATCGCGCGCAAAGGGCGCGGCATACGCCGCCACGAGCATATATGCCCACATCGGGATGATCGCGTCGGCGGAGCAAAACACCGCGAGGTTTTTGCCGGTGTATTGTGCCCAGTCGTGCGCCTTGAGCGCCTCGCGAAAATCTTTTTCTTTCAAAATCAGCCCCATGAACAGGTGGTCTTTCAGGTCGAAGGGCACCACCTCGCCTTCCGGGTAAAACGTCTCCAGATCAATGGTCACAAGGCCGCTGCCGGCCACTCGGTTGACTAATGTTTGTTCCATATTTTAATGGCTAATCCCCCGTTTCGCCGATGGTGTTTTCCACTTCTTTGAAATCTTTGGGTTTGGGCAGGTCGGCGAGCGTTTTGATGCCGAGGTAGTCCATGAATTTGTCGGAGGTGGCGTAGAGCAGGGGGCGGCCCGGCCCTTCGCTGCGTCCGACGATGAGAACAAGTTCTTTTTCCAAAAGTTTCTGCAGGGCGTAGTCGCAGTTGACCCCGCGAATGGCTTCGAGGTCGGTTTTGGTCACCGGCTGTTTGTAGGCCACGAGCGCCAGCGTTTCCAGTGCGGCCTGCGAGAGGCGGCGTTTAGTGGTTTGTTTGAGATGGACGGCCACCGTGTTGTGGTAGGCGCCCTTGGTCATAAACTGGTAGCCGCCGGCGATTTCCACCAATTCAAATGCGTGTTCCGGAGCCTGGTATTGGGCGCGGGTTTGTTCGATTGCCGCCAGAATATCGGCCTCCGGCACTTCCGCCTGGAACACTTCCGCCAGCACCGTTTGAATGTCGCCCAGCGGGATGGCTTGCGGCGACACGAAAATCAGGGCCTCGATATGTTGTTTCAAAAATTCCATATTCGGGGCAAAAGTAAGCAGCCCATACACAAAGACGGTCACTCTCTACTCATCGCTCATCATTCATCGCTTATCACTCCCTTCTGTACCGCACTACCTCCTGCAGGAACAATTCATTTTGCAGGCCCCGCACTTCCATCGTAACCACGGGGCTACTGCCGTCCCACTGAATTTTGAGCAATCCGAAGTTGCGTTTTAGAATCATGTCGCCTACGCGCATCCGGTTGGGTTCGATTTGGCTGTTGCGGATGTGGGTAAGGCCGCTGGAGGAAAAGTCGTAGAGCGGGTAGGGCAGTCCGGCGATGTCGAGTTTGCTGATTTCGGCCATGTGGCGGTCGCCGGAAAGGATCATCAGGTTGGCCGGCTGGGTTTTTACAATCAGTTGGAACAAGCGCTTGCGGGAATTGGGGAAGTTGCCCCATTTTTCATGGCCGTGTTCGTTGGGCAAAACCTGGATGCTGGAGCACAGGATGTGCAGGCGTGCCGGGCTGTCGGTTAGTTCGTGTTCGAGCCAGGCCCACTGTTCTTCGCCCAGGATGTCGCCGTCGGGGTTGGGGAAGTAGCGCTGTTTGGGGTCGGGGTCGGTGATGAGCGTATCGCGGAAATAGCGTGTGTCGAGCACAATGACCTTGATCAGGTTCTTGCCTTTGCCGAACAGGTACGACTGGTAAGCGCCTTCCTGCTTGCGTACGGGTGACGAGTAGGGCACGTCGAGAAAATCGAGCAGGCATTTTTTAGTACCGCGCTTGTTGGGCGTTCCTCTTCCGGCGTCGTTTTTTCCGAAATCATGGTCGTCGTACACGCCGATGATTTGCGTTTTGTCGCGTAGTTTTTTGTATTCCGGGTTGGTTTTGAGGCGCTTGTAGTGCGCAGCAAGTGCTTTGGTGTTGGTGGTATCGGCGTAAATGATGTCGCCCAACCAAATCCACAGGTCGGGGTTGTTGCCGGCGATGTTCGGCCACATATCCTGCGGGAGTTCCAGTTTGTTGCACGAACCAAACGCGATGGTTTGCAGGTCTTTGGTGGTGTTGACGGGCCGGGGCTGGAAGGCTTCGAGGTCTACGTTTTTTTCGGATTCCTCCTCAGCCTCCTGTGCGAAAACGAACAGCGGCGCCGCCGTGAAGGTCAGCGTGATCACACCGACAACGGCGATCGGAAAAGCAAAAAGCAGTCTTTTCATTAAAAATACAGGTTTCAGTAGTAGTTGGCTGGTTGGCCGAAGCATAACGCGGCTGTGGCAAATATCGTACTAAACAAAACGCAAAGGCATCATTTCGTCACGCCGGCGCATCCTCTCCGGTCGGCAGTTTTTGCCCGAAATGAAAATGGTGGTCAAAACACAGCGCGCCTGAACGCCGTTTTCATGCGCAAAAACACGCCGGGATGGCGCATCTTTAGCCCTTATTTTTTGACAACATGCCCAAAGCACACTACCTGATTTTTTTTGCGGCGCTGCTGCTCGCCGCCTGCAATTACACCGTCAAAATCAAGGACGGCGCGACCGCGTATGATCGCAAACAGTATGCCGCGGCCATACCGATGCTGGAGCGCGATTTCGGACGT
>JAEUUV010000084.1 GCA_016787285.1 Saprospiraceae bacterium
GCCCTCCGTCCAGGCGGCCACCTGCATGGAAAACGGGTGTCCCGGTTCCTGCTCCGACTCGAAGCGGCGGAAACTCCCGTTGGCGGGCAGGGAAAAGGTGCGCGTCTGGTTCGGCTGGTAAATTTCGTTGCTCTCCATGAGTACCACGTCGTCTTCGATGACGAAGTAGTGCAGGCCCTGCGTGGGTACCGGGCCGGTATTGGTCACGTCGAAGTGCAGCACAGTGTCCTGTTCACAGCGGGCCGCCACCGATATTTCGGCGCCCGACCATTCTGCGGGTTCGACACACAGGGAGTCGGGGTACACGTGCGCCGAAATACAGGTCGTTTGGCCAAGCACGGTGCTGTCGCAGTCCACGTACACCTGGAACGTAAAGTTTTGGCAGTAGCCCTGCGGCATGGCGCCGAGTTGGAACCGGAAGGTGTTGTTGCCCAGGGCCTCGTAGTTCAGCGTGGTGTCGGTGAAAATGAGCGCCGGATCGAGGGTCACGTCCACCCAGGCAGAGTCGGCGCCTTCGGTGCCTTCGTTGCAGCACACCACCCACACAAAACTCTCGAAACAGCGTTCGAGCCAGGGTGCGGCCACCTGCACGGTCATGTACGGGCAGTCGGCCACGGCCAGCACAGGCACGTCTTGTACGGTGGTGTCTTGCAGGTTGGGCAGCTGCACCGGCAGGCTGTCGGCGCAGGTTTGCCAGAGCAATGCCAGCGCGGGTTTGACCGTGAGGAAATACGCGCCGGTGTCGAGGTACATGGAATAGTGCCCTGTCGAATCGGTAGTGGCCCACCAGGTATCATTGCCTTCGGCGCGTACAATCCAGTTTTCGAGCGGGGCTTCGGGATCGGGAGTTGAGCAGTCGCCGTCGGCGTCTTTGAACACGGTACCGTTGAGGAACGTACCGAATTGGGTGGGCCTGGCGGTGCGAAACAAGCGCCCCTTGGTGCCGGCCCCGGCGTACTCCCAACTCCGGATGAACAGGTGACTTTGGCTGTTAAAACCCAGAGGCGAGATACTCCATGTCGTCACATTTCCCAACACATTCGGCACCGGAAGCCCCTGCCAGGTATGGCCGTCATTGATGGACATGTCGACCTCCTCGTTTAACGAGCTAAACGCAAACAAAAACCCGCCGGGATCGGAGGCGATTTGATGGCCATTTTGTTGCACCGAAACCCAGGAGCTACCCAGGTCCGTGGAGCGCAGGATAGAGAATGCTGAACTGGCAAACAGGTCGCCGTCGGGTGTTATCGTGAGGTCTTCGACGATTTGATCGGACACGCGCTGCCAGGTTTGGCCGTCGTTGTCGGAACGGTACAAAATGGGCGCGAAGTAAAAGTTGATTTGATTGGAATGCCAGAAAATACTGTCGAAAATCCCGAACAAGGCGCCGGAGGGATGAGGCACGGTTTTCCGAAGGTACAAGCTGTCGAGCACGGGTTCCCAGGTCTGGCCGTTGTCCGGCGTGCGCATGGTACCGCCGGGGGTGCAGGCAAACAAGGTGTTTTGTTGGCCGTTGAGTCCGATTTTGGGCGGAATACTTGTGGATAAGCCTGCGGGCGGGGTGATGTTTTGAAACGTTTGCCCCATATCGGAAGAAAATAACAGGGAGTCCCGGACAAGCAGCCAGATATTGGCGTCGTCATCTGTGATCAAGGTTTCGAGGTGCAGCCCCGTTGCCAGGCCGGCATTGTCGAAGCGCAGGCCCCAGTCTTGTCCGGCGTTGTTGGTGTACCAGAGTGCGTTGCTCGTCCAGGCGAGCCACTCCTGTTCGTTGCGCAGGAAAATATCCTGCACCATACTCCTGTTGACGCCGTAAGCGGAAAAACTCCAGGAAACGCCGAGGTCGGAGGAGCGGGCCAGGTTGTACGCGTTTGAGGCCAACCAGGTCCCGTCGAAGAGCGGCCGGTCATTGTAAAAGAAAGTGATCCCGTTGTTGGGGCCAACCCGCTGCCAGGAGATTCCGTCGTCCACCGACTTGTACAAAAACTGCGAAGTCGTGGCATAGAGGCTGCTGTCGGGGAGTTGGTATGTACCGAAAATGTAATTGTAGTTGTTGGCAACAGTGGAGTCTATTTTACTGCACACCGTAGTACCGTCGGCCGTAAATCGGCAAATCTGATAGGAGCTGCTATACAGCAAGGTATTGGAAAACGTGAGCAGGGTATGGTTGGCCGACTGTATCAATGACTTGTTTAACCACGTATTGCCGTTGTCTCTTGAATAATACGTCCGGCCTACCCACACTTCGTCGTAGCCTCCCACTTCAACCCCACCGTAGTAGTTTGAGCCTGACCCACCTGTCAAAGATTTCACCGTTTGCCAACTGGCGCCGGCATTGCCGGAACGAACGACAACCTGGATAAAGAAGTTACCGCCTATACTGTCTTTTAGCCCAAACCAGTGCCCGGTTGAAGTTTCCCCCAGGCCGTGAATATTGGTCGAATCCAGCAGTTGTTGCCAGGTTGCCCCATTGTCCACCGATTTGTACACATCATAATATCGCAGGTAGGCTTGATTCGGGCCTACCTGCCGCTCGGCGAACAAGGTGCCCGCGCGGCCTACGGTGATTTTGGCAAAACCCGTGTCGGGGTCGTTCGACGGCCAGAACATCTGCTGCCAGTGCAGCCCGTTGTCCTGTGAGTAGTACACAGCGTTGTCATAACATTCGGCGTACACCCAGCCGTTGGCAACTTGGGTGATTCGTTCGGGCGTGCCGCCCGGCGGGGCAGGCAGTTCTTCCCAATAGGAGGAGGTTTGCCCATAGGCAACCAGTGCATTCAGTAGCAGGCAAAGCAGCAGTACATGTTTCATACAATTAGCATTTTTTATGGCTCAAAAGTACCGGCACATTCCGGGGCAGGCAATGCACATATTTGTGTGTTTGTCAAGATTAAAATTTTTCAAAAAACTGGTTTTCAATAGTTTTAAAAATATTTTTGCCGAAAAAATGCTGTAAATCCATAACCGTTCAGCCCATATTTTTGCACTGCCGCTTGCGAATCGGGCGGGGACAAGCCCCGCCCCTGCCAATCTGCATGGCAACGTTGGCCAATATTAAGCCCTTTTGTCGTAAGGGCGGGGCATGTCCTCGCCCGATTCACATGCGGCATATTTTCTGCCGCTGTTGGCGTCCCGCCAACAGCAACGGTGGAACACTATGCCCAACGTTGGCACCTGTGCCCGTCTGTGTTGTTGGCGCGGACGCCAACAACGGCGAAAACAACGGCGACTCCACTCAAAACTTTTACCCGCCGAAGCCTTGGCGAAGGAGGGCAAAACTCAACACTCAAAACTGACATGACCGAATCCTTCCTGCTCTACACCCTTCGTCGCCTCGACGCCAAGGAACTCCGCACCCTGTGCCGGGTCGTGCAATGCGAGGTTTTCAACCGCCGCCCGGAAGTAAGCCGACTGTGCGACTACATCGCCGACCAAGTGGCATCGGCTCATGGCCGGCGCTCGGCGCCTGAGGAATCGCTGGCTCGGATACTCGGCCCGGAGCGGCTTTTTGCCGCCGCGTTTCCCGGCGCGCCGTACGACAACCGCGCCCTGCGCCACACCATGTCGTACCTGCTCGATGTGGTACGCCGTTACCTGGCTTTTTCCGACATGGAAACCAGCCCCGCCGACCGACATTTCTACCTCTGCCGCGCCCTGCGTCGCCGGGGGCTGGACGAACTCCTGACCAACGAATGGAGCCGCGCCGACAGCCAGATGCGCGAGGCGCCCGAGCGCGATGCCCGCTGGCATTTCGACCGCTACGACCTGCACCAGGAGCGCCTCGAAGCCCGCGCTCCGCGCGAGCGTTCGGCCACGCTCGACCTGCAACCGCTGCACAATCACCTCACGGTATTCTATTTGTCGGAAATGCTGCGTCAAGCCTGCTCGGCGCTTACGCACCAGGCTATCGGCGCCCAGCCGTATGACAAAAATCTGCTTCAAACCGTGCTGCATTTGGCTGAAAGCGGAAACTGGTTGACCGATCATCCCGCCGTGGCCCTTTATTTCCACCTGTGCAAAGCCTTGCTCGAACCCGAGCAACCCGCCCATTTTGAATCCTGGAAAACTGTGCTGGCTACGAACAGTGGACAGTTTGCCCCGGTCGAATTGCGCGGCCTGCACTTGCTGGGTATCAACTATTGCATCCGCCGGATGAACAGCGGCGACAAAGCGTTTGTGCGCGAGGCGTTCGAACTATACCGCTCGGGACTGGAAAAAGAACTGCTTGCCGAAAGCGGCTGGTTGTCGGGATTTACGTACAAAAACATCATCCGGATCGGTACGGCTCTCGGTGAGCAGGAGTGGGTGCAAGGTTTTTTTGAAAACTACAAAACAGCGCTGCACCCCCGCGAACGCGACGCGTTGTACCGCTACAACCTCGCCTTTCTTTATTTTCAAAAACAGGACTTCGCGCGGGCCATGCCCTTGCTCCAGCAACTTGATCTGGAGGATCGCCTGAACCTGCTCGACGCGCGGCGCATGCTGCTGCGCAGCTACTACGAACTCGGCGAACACAAAGCGCTGGAGTCGCTGCTCACCAGTTTCGGCGCCTACCTGCGGCGCCAAAAAGACTTGGGGTATCACCTCGATCTGAACCTGAACCTCGTGCGTTTCACCCGGAAATTACTCGAAACCCGTCCGGGAAACAAAAAGGCGCTGGAAAAATTGCGCGAACAAATTGTGGCCACAGAGCAAGTGGCGGAAAAGGCGTGGCTGCTGGAAAAGGTTGGAGGAGGTTGAGCGGGTTGAGCGGGTTGAGCGGGTTGAGCGGGTTGAGCGGGTTGTTAAGCCCCGAAGGGCGACATATACTTCTGTGTGTGCTACTCACTCTTTCGCCCTTTCAGGGCTTATTCCGACCCCGGCGCCTTTGTGCAAGGCGATGCCCTGCTTTCGGATATAGCGCCTCTTCCGGGCTTTAACCTACCCGTTCAACCCGTTCAACCCGTTCAACCCGCTCAACCCGCTACCCGCTCAACCCGTTCAACCCGTTCAACCCGTTCAACCCGCTTTTATTTAAACGCCTCAAGCCCCGTGACATCGTGCCCGGTGATGAGCAGGTGAATGTCGTGGGTACCCTCGTAGGTGAGCACCGTTTCGAGGTTCATCATGTGCCGCATGACGGGGTACTCGTTCGTGATGCCCATGCCGCCGTGTATCTGGCGGGCTTCGCGGGCGATTTCGAGTGCCATGTGGACGTTGTTGCGTTTGGCCATCGAAACCTGAGCGGGGGTCATTTTACCGGAATTGGCCAAGGTGCCGAGGCGCCAGCACAGCAGTTGAGCCTTTGTGATTTCAGTGATCATTTCGGCCAGTTTTTTCTGCGTCAACTGGAAAGCGCCGATAGGTTTACCAAACTGAATACGCTCTTTGGAGTAGCGCAGGGCAGAGTCGTAGCAGTCGAGTGCTGCGCCAATGGCGCCCCAGGCGATACCGTAGCGGGCTTTGGTGAGGCAGGTAAGCGGGCCGCGCATGCCGACCACGCCGGGCAGCACGTTCTTTTTTGGCACGCGCACGTCCTCGAACACCAGTTCGCCGGTGATGCTGGCGCGAAGCGACCATTTTCCGTGAATTTCGGGAGCGGAAAAGCCTTTCATACCTTTTTCCACGATCATGCCGAGTACTTTGCCGTCTTCACGTTTGGCCCATACGACAGCAATATCGGCGACGGGCGAGTTGGTGATCCACATTTTGGCGCCGTTGAGGATGTAGGCGTCGCCGTCGTCTTTCACATTGGTCACCATGCCGCTGGGGTTGGAGCCGTGGTCGGGTTCGGTGAGGCCGAAACAGCCGATCATTTCGCCGCTTGCGAGTTTGGGCAGGTAGTACTTGCGGTGCTCTTCGGAGCCGAATTTGTAGATCGGGTACATGACCAGCGAGCCTTGCACGGAAGCCATGGAACGCACACCGGAATCGCCGCGCTCCAGTTCCTGCATGATGACGCCATAGGCGATTTCGTCCATGCCGCCACAGCCGTATTCGGCAGGCAGCGAGGGGCCGAAGGCGCCGATTTCGGCCAGCCCTTTGAACAGGTGGGTGGGACATTCGGCGCGGTTGGCATAGTCCTCGATGATGGGGCTGACCTCGGCTTTCACCCAGTCGCGCACGGCATCGCGGGCGAGCAGGTGTTCGGGCGAGAGCAGTTCGTCCACGCCGTAGTAGTCGTGGTGTTGGTAGCGGTCTTCGCGGGCGGTTCTGGGCTTGTGGGCGGTATCGGTACCGTTGGCTTGCATATTTGAATCAAAATTTGGTTAAGTAAAACTGCTGTTGGCTGTTAGCCGTTGGTTATTGGCCGGCAAAGGTACGCTGTTCTGCCTGCTCGCTACCCCGCCACTCAAAACTCAAAACTCAAAACTCAAAACTCAAAACCGTTACCACTCCCAGCCCTCCATGTCCTCCAGCGGTTTGGTCTTGATGCTGCGTTTGGTTTCGAGGCGTTGTTTCTGGCGTTCGAGCACTAACCGGGCGAGGCCCCAGTTGGCCGGCTCGGGCGCGCCGGGCTGCATGACCGGGTGGATTTTTTTCTCCAGCACATCCAGCCGGTACAGCAGGCTCATCAGGTACTCCGGTTGCCGTTCCAGCAAGTCGGCAATGCGGTCGGCCAAAATGGCGAGCAATTCCTCTTCGCTGGCAGGCGGCGGGGTGTTTCCCAATTCGAACGGTTCGCGTACGAGTGCGGTGGTCTGGTTCAAAAATTCGCTGGACATACAGCGCAAAAGTACGGTGAAAAGCCGCGATACGGCCACCTCAAGCCATGCCTTCCGGCAATTCGGAATAATTCAAAAAACAGAAACCTCCCGAATTCAAAAAACCGGCTATTTTTGACCTCTCAATTTGAAGACGCAAGCAAAATGATCACAAAGTTGTCGGAACAAATACAACTCCCCCAGGTCGGCGAAATGGCTCCGGCCTTTGAGGTGCAAACCCAAAAGGGGGTGGTGCGGTTTCCCGAGTTCAGCAAAGGCTCTTGGTGTGTGTTTTTCGCGCACCCGGTCAATTTCACTTCGGCGTGGCGGATGTACTCCAATTTTTTAGCCATGAAAGAGCGCTGGCTGCACGAGCGCAACACCAGGCTGCTGGTGCTCACCAACGAGTCCGCCCGACAAAGCGGCTGGTCGGATGTGGTGCGGCGCTACATCGGCATTTTTCTAAAAGCCCCGGTCATCGAAGACACCGACAACCGGATTTCGGCACTCTACGGCCTGTCGCCCGGGCGCCGGATCGTACCGCCCAACCACCGCCTGTTGTATATCATTGACCCGGAAGGGGTGATCCGGCTGATCGTAAACCGGCCACTGGCATCGCTCCAGACATCCATGGCGTATCTGGAGGCTGAACTGGATCGTTTGCAGGGTCGGATTGCAGCTACAGTGGAGACTCCCGTCGCACCACCTGTGGTGATTCCGGTGCCGGAACAGGTGGATACCCAAGCCGGCTACAAACCCAAGCCGGCCTATTTCCGACAGAGCCGTATTATCCTGAATTGAAAAAGCCCTGCTCCGACACTGCGGAACAGGGCTTTTTTGTTGGCCCACAAGGATTCGAACCCTGACAAACAGAACCAAAATCTGCTGTGCTACCGTTACACCATGGGCCAAACTCAAAGTGCTTGCTTAAAAGCGGCGGCAAAGGTAGATCGGTACTTGCTTTCATGCAACCCTTGCCCCGGCATTTTTTTCAAAACATTTCTGAATCTTAGGTCCGGTACCAGTACTGCGTACGGTAGAACGGCCCCCAGTACCCGCGCACAACCAACACGTTCGGGTCGCCTTCCTTGAGCCAGAAACTACACGTGTACCACTTGCCTTTCTCGGGATCGAGGATACGGCCCGACTGCCATTCCCCGCCTTTTTGTTTCATCTTTTCGAGGACAACCATGTTCATCACCGGCTGGTTTTTGCGCTCGCCGGGGCATTTGTCGCATTTCCGGTCGGGCGATGACTTGAGCAAGCGAACCACCTTGCCGTAAAGATGCCCGTTGTCTTCATACACCTGCACGTGGCTTTTGGCCTCGCCCGTGTCGTCGTCTATAGTTTTCCAAACACCTATGGGCGACTGTGCAGTCAGCGCCGTGCCGAAAGCGGCAAACAGAAAAACGAGAATGATTTTTTGCATACGCATTCAATTTTTGGGCGGTAAAACGCCCGACAGACGCAATTTGTTGGGATAGAATCTAATTCCCCCGCACCAGCACCAATTTGCGCGTGGCCACCTGACCGCGGGCAGCCAGCCGGACGAGATACAAGCCCTCGGGCAAATCGTTCAGGTCGAAGTATTCGGAAATCAGGTCGCTGCGTACCGTGTTACTTTGTCGAACCAGCCTGCCGGCAAGGTCCAGTACCTGCACCTGCGCGTCCACGGCATACTCGAAGGCTGCCGTAAGCAGCACCCTGCCGCCGCTCGGGTTGGGTTGCAGGCTAAGATGCGTCAGGCCCTCGATTTCGTCGCGGGTCGGGCTTCCGCTCAGGGGCGGCAGGTTGATGTTGTCCAAGTCGAAGTTGAAATCGCCGGCGCTCCAGGTGCCGGCAATGCTGATGATCACGGCTTTCCCGGCAAAACTGCCCAATGGAATACGCACATTTTGCAGTTCCACACCTGGCGTGTGGTTGCTTGCGTCAATGGTGAACACCGTTTGGAAGGTGCTGCCGCAGTCGGTGGACACCCGCACGTCGAAACGCGTGCCGTTGGCGAGCACCGTGGGCACGGTGCCGTCGCCGTCAAAATCGGTGATGCGGTAATCGAAACTCAAAGAATCGTTCGGTCCGACAAAGCCCACGCGCGGCAGGGTTGTGTTGGAGGTCTGGGCAAAATTGTACAAGTTTGACGCTACCACAAAGGACGAGTTGTTGTGCCCGGCCGTGACGGTGCCCGTGGTTGTCCAGCCCGCCGGCAGACCGTTTTCAAAATCCTCGCGGAGCGGTAACGGGTCGGGCAAGTGGTTCACGACGAGCACCACAGAGGTATCGTTCGCGCGTTTTTGTTCGTCGGGAAGGATTGTCCAGCAGCGCAGGTCAAACTTGCCGTCGCGGCTGTCGAAGGTTTGGTTGAACGTGTACAGGTAACTTTCGTTGGGCGCCAGCGTAATGGCGGCGCCGATGCTTTCCACCACAGGCGCCGTGGCGTTCAGGGAATATGCCACGCCGAACAGGGTGGCCGGTTGATTGCCGAAATTGGCAATTTCGAACGTGACCTTGTCGGCGGCCAGCCCGCAGTCCTCGCCGTCGGCAGTGGTGCGCACCACGAGGGCGGCAAGATCTTTTTCCACAGGTACATAAATGCGAATGTCGTCCACGCCTGCGCCTTCCTCTTGCACAAACGGGTCGGAAGCGAATGCAAACCGGAGGCGCACATTGGCCAGGCCGGCGGCCCCGTCGAGCAAGTGCCGTGCCGTCACCCAGCCGTTGCTGCCGCCGCCCCAGACATGGCCGAGGCTGCTGAAGGTATTGTCTTCGTTGTACCAGTTCAGGTTTTCGTTGAGCAGGCCCACCCGATCCCAGGTGGCGCCGTCGTCGGTGGACATTTCCAGCCAGGCGCCGTCGTACTCAGACTCGGTATCGAAAATGAGTGAAAACTCGATCACGGGGTCTTCGGTCAGGTCGGAAAAATCGAAGCAAGGCGAGTTCAGGTACGACGTTTCGTTGGGGTTGTAGAACCCACTCAGATTGGTCACCCAGGCATTTTTGCCATTTGCGGCAGCAGGAATAGTAATACCGGACGGTACGCCGAATTCCCACGAAGGCATGGTACTGCCGGCGGTATCCACGAACCAGCCGCCACTCCAGGTTTCAAAATTCTGGCTGTACGGCGCCACGAGGCGGTTCACGATTCGCAGGGAAACGGTGTCGTTGGCTTTAAACTCATCGCCGGCCATATCCGTCCAGGCTTCGATCAGGTATTCGCCGGGGGCGGAAAAATCAAATGTAGTTTCGAACGCGATGACGCTTGCGCTGTCTTTGCCGAGAATACCGGTGTAAAAACCGTCCTGCGGTTGCTGCACCGCCGAGGGGGTGCCGTTTACGCGGTAGTTGAACCGGACGAGCGACTGCGGGTTGGCGCCGAAGTTGCGCAACACCACGGTCACTGCTTCCACCCCGAGGTCGCAACTGTTCTGCGGGTCCAGTATTGCGCTGATGCCCACATCGTTGGTGCGGTAGGTTTCAAACGTAACGGGGCCGGCGAGTTTGCCGGCCATACCACCGCCGCAGTCTTGCTGCACGTAAAAATCGTATTTGGTCTTTGGCTGAAGGCCGGTGATGTTGGCTTTGGGCGTACCGACGTATAGCGTATCGCCGTCGCCGGGAGCGAAGCCCGCCGGCCCGTACACCACCCACCAGCCCAACGGAGCCGACGAACCGTAGGCCGGCTGCCAGGCTACGCGTGCCCGGGTATCCCATACGTTTTCGGCGACTATGTTGCGCGGCTTCAGGCAATCCACACAAACAGCGGAAGGGCTGAGAAAAACAAGTCCCGACGCCGGGTTTGAAATCTGGAAAAGCAGGTCGCCGTCGTTGTCATACAGCCGGAACGACACTTCTGCGTTGAACAGCCCTGGCGACCAACTGAGGACGAGCGGCAGCCCGCTGGTGATTGGAATGGTCACGGTGCTGTCCACACCGTCGCCGATATTGTCCACTAAAGAAAACTGGTAATTATTACCGGCGTTGACTACCGTGAGAACGCCGCCATTCCAGCCGTCGCCGAATGCGTCGAGCATTTCCAGTTGAAATTCACAGGTTTGCGCGTGTACCGGGGACAACAAGCCGCCGAAAAAAGCCGGCAGGAGGAGGCAGAGTCGGAGTAGATTTTTTTTCATGCCAAAACAGATTGTACGTCCAAAGGTAGTTGGTGCGGGCAATTTGAAAAAACATATCTGTTTTAGCGGCACACAGGGGCCGGAGATTTTGACCAAAAAATGGCTCGATCGCCTGCATCAACGCCTACTTTTGCCGAAAATTCAAACATGACCATGCTTCGATATTTCACCCTCGCATTTTTTCTGATTCCACTGTTCGCTGCGGCACAAACTACCCTTTCGGAGGCCAACCTGCGCGAACACGTCACGTTTTTAGCCTCCGACAAATTGCAAGGCCGCGGCACCGGAACCAAACAGGAGCGCAAGGCCGCCAAATATTTGGCCAAGGCATTCAAAAAAGCCGGCTTGCAACCCAAAGGCGACAACGGTGGCTGGTACCATGCCTTCGAGTTTAAAAAATCGTCGGATCCGCACGGCAACGTCGCGGCAGATGCCCCTGTGGTCAAAAGCCGGAATGTGGCGGCTTATCTCGACAACGGCGCCGAAAACACCATCGTCATCGGGGCGCACTACGACCACCTCGGCCTCGGGCACGACCGCAACTCCCTCGAAGCCAACGGTCAGGGGAAAATCCACAACGGCGCCGACGACAACGCTTCCGGCACTGCAGGCGTGCTCGAATTGGCCCGCTACTTCGCCCAAAACAACGTGCGCGAACAACACAACTTCCTGTTCCTCTGCTTTTCCGGCGAGGAACTGGGCCTCGTCGGTTCCAAAAAATACACCGAGAATCCGACCATTGACCTGTCCAACGTCAGTTTCATGCTCAACATGGACATGATCGGTCGCCTGAACGAGGAAAAACGCCTCGTCGTGGGCGGTGTCGGTACGGCGCCCAACTTCGTGCCTCTGCTCAACAGCCTGCCCGGGGCGGGCCTCGGCATCAAGCAGGACAGCGCCGGCATCGGCCCAAGCGACCACACCTCGTTTTACCTGAAAAATATCCCGGTATTGTTCTTTTTCACCGGCCAGCACTCCGACTACCACAAGCCCTCCGACGACGTGGAAAAAGTCAATTTCGGTGGGGAAAAAGCCATTCTGGACTACGCGGTGCGCCTCATCGAAGCGCTCGACAAGGAGCCGAAACTGAAGTTTCAGGAAACAAAATCCAAACCGGAAGACACCCCGCGCTTCAAAGTCACGCTCGGCATTATGCCCGACTACACCTACGACGGAGAAGGCGTGCACATAGACGGCGTGACAGACGGCAAACCCGCCGCCAAAGCCGGACTGCAACGCGGCGACCGCATTGTGCGTCTCGGCGACATCGAAATCGTCACGATCCGGGACTACATGTCGGCCCTGTCCAAATTCCAGAAAGGCGACACGGCAAAAGTAAAAGTGGTGCGCGGCAGCGAAACGAAGGAGATGGAGGTAACTTTTTGAGTGGCTCCTCCGACGAATTTGTCGTCGGAGGAAATGGCTTCCCCGTCATTCGGTTTAAGCGCCGCACTCGGTAGCGCCTGGGTGAAAACACCGATGGTATGCACACATCTCGCTCCTGATTTTCAGGAAAGGAGCCAAGCCCTGAAAGGGCGCTATCCTGCAAGGCAGGGTGCAGCCCTGCCCTCGGAAAGGCCATACATGGTTAAGCCCTGAAAGGGCGTCATAGTAATCCCGCGCATCATAATTACGCCCTTTCAGGGCTTCCGACTCGATCCGGCCTCCAACCCGGGGCCATGCCCCGGGTTGGCAGATGGTGCCCCTCCGGGGCTAATTACCTGAAATTCAAGAGGAAGATGTGAACATGCTATAGGGTGAAAACACCAAGCGCGGCGGCAAAATGGCTTCCCCGGCATTCGATTTGCACGTTGTTCGCATACCTTTGCGGCAAAAAAAGTACGATGTCCGACGCCCGTTCCAATTTCCAGCAAGCCATTCGAACCGGAATTCCCGCTGCACTCCCCGCCCCCAAACCGCTCGATCCCTCGGTGAGCCATGCACCCCGCCGGGTCATTGAGGGCGTGTTGTCGCGTGCCGACAAGGTTTTGGCCGTCCGAAATGCGTTGCGCTACTTCCCGGTGGAATGGCACGCTGCGCTGGCGCCCGAATTTGCCGACGAACTGGAGCGCTACGGACGCATCTACATGCACCGCTTTCGGCCCGACTACCCCATGCACGCGCGCCCGGTAGCCGACTATCCGGCGCGTTGCCGGCAAGCCGCCGCCATCATGCTCATGGTGCAAAACAACCTCGACCCCAAGGTGGCCAAACACCCGCACGAACTCATCACCTACGGCGGAAACGGCGCCGTGTTCCAGAACTGGGCGCAGTACCTGCTGACCATGCGCTACCTGTCGGAAATGACCGAAAACCAGACGCTGGTGCTCTATTCCGGCCACCCGATGGGCCTGTTCCCCAGTCACCCGGAGGCTCCGCGCGTGGTGGTGACCAACGGCATGATGATTCCGAATTACTCCAAAAAAGAAGACTGGAACCGCTACAACGCCCTCGGCGTCACGCAGTACGGGCAAATGACGGCAGGATCGTTCATGTACATCGGCCCGCAAGGCATTGTGCACGGCACCACCATCACACTCCTGGGAGCCGGCCGCAAATTAGGCCTCGGCGATACCGACCTGCGCGGACGCGTATTCGTCACCAGCGGACTCGGCGGCATGTCGGGCGCGCAGTCCAAAGCCGCCGTCATCACCGGCTGCGTAGGCGTGATCGCCGAGGTGGACGGCGACGCCATCCAGCAGCGGATCACCGACGGGTACATCCTCCGGGAAAATGTGTTTTCCGACCTCGGCGCCCTCATCGCGCGCCTCGAAACCTGCCGCCAAAATCGCGAAGCCGTGGCCCTGATTTACCACGGAAACATCGTGGACCTGTGGGAGCGTTTTGCCAAAGACGGTGTCCACATCGAACTCGGCTCCGACCAAACCTCCTGCCACAACATCCACGACATGGGCTACTGCCCGGCGGGCTACACCTTTGAGCAAGCCAAGGAACTGCTGATCTCCGATAAGCCCAAATTCCTGCAGGCCGTGGCCGAATCCCTGCGCCGCCACGTGGCCGCCGTGAACACCATGACCGAACGGGGCATGTATTTCTGGGACTATGGCAACGCATTTTTGAAGGAAGCCGGCGACGTGGGCGCCGAGGTATTTGCCTCTCCAGCCAAGGATGTATTTCGCTACCCGTCCTACGTGGAGGACATCATGGGGCCGCTCTGCTTCGACTACGGTTTCGGCCCCTTCCGCTGGGTATGCTGCTCGAGCGACCCCGCCGATTTGCAAAAAACCGACGCCATCGCCGCCGGCGTCCTCACCGACATGCTGACCGAGGCGCCCGCCGACATCAGCGGGCAGATCAACGACAACCTGCTCTGGATTCAGACGGCGCACGAAAACCTGCCCATCGTGGGTTCGTATTCCCGCATCCTGTACGCCGACGCCGAGGGGCGGATGCGCATCTCCAAGGCGTTCAACGATGCCATCGCCGCGGGCGAACTGGCCGGCCCTGTGGTGCTGGGCCGCGACCACCACGACGTGAGCGGCACCGACTCGCCCTACCGCGAAACGGCCAACATCTACGACGGCTCCCGCTTCACGGCAGACATGGCCGTACACAATGTCATCGGCGATTCGTTCCGGGGGGCCACCTGGGTGAGCCTGCACAACGGCGGCGGCGTGGGCTGGGGCGAGGTGATCAACGGCGGCTTCGGTATGGTGCTCGACGGTACGCCGGAAGCCAACCGCCGGCTGCACGCCATGCTGTTCTGGGACGTGAACAACGGCATCGCGCGCCGCGCCTGGGCGCGCAACCCGCACGCCCTCACGACAATTCAACGGGCTATGGCCGATTACCCGGGCTTGCAGGTGACGATTCCGAGTCTGGCGGACGAGGGGCTGGTGGAGCGGGTGGTTTCCTGAGTGGATAGACTTTCAGCGTTGCGGAAAAAACCCTATAGAAAATTTTTCCACATCATGCTCTCCATCGGCTTGTCGCTGCGCTGGTTGTACTTGGCGTTCGGCTTGCGGTTGTAGTAATTTTCGATGCCGCCCTCCACGGCGAAATAGATCAATTGCCCGATAGGCATACCCACGTACACCCGCACCGGTTGTACGCAGGAGATTTCCAGCGTCCAGTGGTTGGAAAAACCCACATCGCCCTTGCCGGCTGTGGCGTGAATGTCAATGCCGAGCCGCCCGACACTGCTTTTCCCCTCGAGAAAGGGCACGGTGGCGTGCGTTTCGGTGTACTCCTCCGTCACGCCGAGGTACAGGGTGCCGGGTTGCAACACAAACCCTTCTTCCGGGATTTCGATTAGTTCGATCGGGTTGTGTTTCCGGGCATCCAGCACCCGGTCGCGGTACAGGCCAAGGTATTTTCCGAGGTGTACATCGTAGGAATTGGTGCCTAAACATTCGCGGCGAAACGGCTCAATGACGATTTCGCGGGCTTCAATGGACTCAAGGATTTTTTTGTCGGTAAGGATCATGGTCGGTGCGTAGGTTATGTACCCGGGTTCGCCTGATAGTGACCGGGTGACTTTGAGTTTAATGTCATCAACTTAAGCGCCGCGCTTGGTGAAAACACCTACGGCATGCACACATTTTAAGTTGTTTATCAAGGCTTTATCATTAACCCGCGAATTTATTCGTGGGCATGAAAAGCTGGTTATCTGTGTTCAAAAACCGATTTATCGGTTTGTGTACCGTAAAAACCGATAAATCGGTTTGTCCAATTAGTACTTGCCTTCATTATGCCCCACGAATAAATTCGTGGGTTAATGACTTGCGACCTAATTGGCTGGATGCCAGTAAAAGTTGTGTGCATACCTTAGGTGAGAACACCAAGCGCGGCGGGAAAAGTGATTCAAATTCACGGCGAAGGCACAGCGAATATTCCTCCGCGTCACTGCGGTGAAAAATTTACGACGTCTCGCGCCTCCTCCCTCTTTTGACACAACCCGGGGGCGCAAAAGTACGCGATGAATCCGTTCGGCGAACTTTGCCGGCAAAAGCATGTTTTGAACAACCATGAAAAAGACGCTTGTGCTCGGCGCCACACCCAACCCCGGCCGCTACGCCTACCTGGCCATGCATGCCCTGCAAAAACACGGGCATGAGGCCGTACCGGTGGGTATTCGCGCCGGCGAAGTGGCCGGCAAAACCATCTTGCAGGGTATGCCGGACATTCCGGACGTGGACACCGTCACGCTCTACGTCGGCCCGGAACGCCAGCCGGCCTACTACGAGTACCTGCTTGCCCTGAAACCCCAACGCATCATTTTCAACCCCGGCACGGAGAACCCCGAACTGGAACGCCTGGCCCGGGAGGCCGGCATCGAAACGCAGGAAGCCTGCACGCTGGTCATGCTGGCAATCGGGAAATACTGAATCACGGCCCGCCGCCACTTCACTCCCCGGTTTGGGCACTTCAGGCACAAAAAACACCGTGCGCGCGGCCCGGGCCGCACCTTTGTTTTCACAAACAAACGACCTTGCCCGATGCGTACCCGAGTCGCCGTAGCGCTTTTCCTTTCCCTGCTTTTTTCCGGTCTTTCCGCCCAAACGATCACCACCCTGCGCGGCGTGGTATTGTCTGCCGGCGGCGACACCCTGGCCGGGGCAAACATCTCGTTGCCCGGCACCTACGACGGCGCTACCTCCGATGCCGGTGGGCGTTTTTCCTTCCAGACCGACGCGTCGGGCAGCCAAAACCTGCTCGTCACGTACCTCGGGTTCGATACGTTCCGGCAGTTATTGACGCTCGCTGGCGGCGTGGTGGAGGTGGCGCCAAGGTTGCGCGAAAACGCCGCTTCCCTGCGCGAGGTGGTCATTTCCGCCGGCAGTTTCGAGGCGGCGAGCGACCGCCGCCGGGCAGTGGTGCTCTCGCCTCTGGACATTGCGCTCACGGCCAGCGCTACGGCCGATATTGCCGGAGCCATCGCCACGCTGCCGGGCACGGTGCGCAACGGCGAGTCGGGCCAAATCCTCGTGCGCGGTGGCGCAGCCTACGAAACCCGCACGTTCATTGACGGCCTGTACGTGCAAAATCCGTACAACAGCTCGGTGCCCAATGTGCCCGCCCGCAACCGGTTTTCGCCGTTCCTGTTCAAGGGCGTGCAGTTTTCCATCGGCGGCTACTCGGCGGAATACGGGCAGGCGCTGTCGTCGGCCCTGATCCTGAACTCCGACGACCTGCCCGCGCAAACGACCACGGGCTTGTCGCTCATGTCGGTGGGCGGCGGGCTGGCACACACCCGGCGCTGGGAACGCAGTTCGCTGGCCGTGTCGGCCAATTATTCCGATCTGACGCCGTATTTCTGGCTGGTTCCCCAAACAATTGACTGGATCACTGCTCCGCAGTCGGGTGGCGGAGAATTGGTTTTCCGCCACCAAACTTCGGAAACGGGCATGGTCAAGGCGTATGCAGCCGTCAACCGCTCCGACATGGAAATGCAGTACCCCGACCCCTTCGAGCCACAAAAAACCGTACCGCTGCGCCTGCTGGCCGACAATGTGTACCTCAACGCCTCGTACCGCGACATCTGGAACGAGCAATGGGCTGTGTTTGCCGGGGCTGCCTACACGCACAACCGAGACCGCATTGCCACGGATTTTTCCAACGACGCTGTGCAACAGTCGGCGCAGTTCCGGTTCACGGCTACGCGTGCCTGGGGCGAAAATGCGAAGATCAAGTTCGGTGCGGAATACCTGCGGGGACGTTTTGACGAGTTGTATCGCGACGGCGCGGGCCAGGCCTTCGGCACCCTGCTCGACGAGCACTACTCGGCAGGATTTGTGGAAGCCGACGCGCTTGTTTCCCCGAAAATTGCGCTGCGGGCGGGACTTCGGGCCGAGCATTCCGCGCTGCTGGGCCGCGCCAATGTGGCGCCCCGGCTGTCGGCGGCTTATTTGTTGGGCAAAAACGAACAGATTGCATTGGCCGCCGGGCAATTTTACCAAACCCCGGAATACGCCCTGATGCGCTTCGGCACCGACCTGCGCTTCGAACGCGCCACGCATGTCATGGTCAATTACCAGCGCATCCGGGGCGGACACACGTTCCGGGTGGAAGCGTACCACAAAACGTATGGTGATCTGGTGAAAACGAGCGCGGATTTCAATCCTGCCAACAACGGCGGCTCCGGGTACGCCCGCGGGGTGGATGTATTTTTCCGCGACCGGACGGCCATCCGGAACGGCGACTACTGGGTGGCGTATTCCTTCCTCGACACCCGGCGCGACTACCGCGATTTTCCCGGCGAAGCCGTGCCGACCTTTGCCGCTGCGCACAATGCCTCGGTGGTGTACAAGCAGTGGTTTCCGAAACTGAACATGGCTTTCGGCGCCACGTATGCGTTCCAGTCGCCGCGCCCGTACCACGACCCCAACCGGCCCGGTTTCAACGCAGGCCGCACGCCGGCGTACCACGACCTGAGCATCAACGCCAGTTACCTGACCAATATCGGCGGGCATTTCACCATCCTGTACGTTTCGGCTACGAATTTGCCGGGCTTCCGGCAGGTGTACGGCTACCAGTTCGGCGCCGAGCCGGACGCGGACGGCTTGTTCCCCGCTCAGGCGATTGTGCCGCCGGCCAAACGGTTTTTGTTCGTGGGGCTTTTTATCAATTTCGGGAAAAAGTACCGGGCAAACGAAGTGACGACGGATGATCTTTGATGTGCATAGCCGTGCTCACAGCAGCGGTACCCGCACCACAAAAAAGTCGTCGGCGGTTTTGCCGGCCCACACCGGCTTGTCGGTGAGCAGTGCATAGCGGCTGATGATGTTTTTCAGACCGGTACCGGTGGAGGATTCCGGCGTGGCGCGCGGTTGCAGGATATTTTTCACCACCAGGGTATCGCCTTCGGCAAATACGTCCACGATCAGCGGTTCTTTTGCCGACATGCGGTTGTGTTTTACGGCGTTTTCCACGAGCAGTTGCAGGGTCAGCGGCGCAATCTGGTAGCGGTCGAGCAGGGCCTCGCCGAGTTGGATGCGCAGGTCGAACTTGTTTTCAAAGCGGATTTTCAACAAAAACGCATACGAGCGGATGAACTCCAGTTCGGTGCGAATAGACACCAGCGAGTGGTCTTTTTGCTCCAGAATGTACCGGTAGGAGCGCGACAACTGGTCAATAAACTGCTCCGACAAGTCGGCGTTCACATGCACGAGCGACGACAGGATACTCAGGCTGTTGAACAGAAAGTGCGGATTGACCTGTGTTTTCAGCAAGGCGATCTCGTTGAGCAACCGTTGTTTTTCCAGTTCTTCGGAGCGTGCGTGCATGGCCTCCATGCGCCGGCGCACCTGCCGGCGGTAGCGGTACACGCCCACTCCCAGCGCAGCCATCAGTGCCAAAAAAGCAATCCGGAACACCCATCTCCGGTAAAACGGCGGTTTGACGCTGAACGGGATTTGCAGGGTTTCGGCGCTCCACACACCGTCGCCGTTCCGGGCGCGCACGTGCAGGGTGTAGTGTCCGCCGTTCAGGTTGGTGTAGGTGATGGAGCGCTGCTGCGTTTCAGACCAGGCCTCGTCGAACCCTTCGAGGAAGTAGGACAGCACCGTTTTTTCGGGCTGGGTAAAGTGTATGACGGCAATGTCGAACGTGACCACGTTTTCACCCGGGCGCAGGCCCAGCGGTTCGCCGGGGCGCCAGGGGGTGTCGCGGTTGGGAATTACGACATTGTCCAGCACAAGGCGCGGGGCATGCACATTGCCGCTCAGACTTTTCGGAGAGGCGATGTTGAACGAGTAGTTTCCGCTGACGAACAATTCGCTCGTCGGCAGCACCCGAAATCCGCCCGACAAGTCGCTCACAAACAGTCCGTCGGCTTTTGAAAAATAGTCGAGTTTGGCCGTGGCGGGGTTGTAGCGGTGCAGGCCGTTAGCGGTAGCGATCCAGACGTTGCCTACCGAGTCGGTTTCCAGTTTGCGGATATTCTGGTTGAGCAGGCCGTTCCGGGTGGTGAGCACGAAGGCAACCGAGTTGCGCTCGTCCAGCACATACACGCCTTCGGCGGTGCCTACGTACAGGCGTCCGTCGGGGCCGTACACGGCGCAGGATACGTACAAGTCCGGCTTTCGATACAGGATGTGGTCGTTGGTATCGGTGCGCGGGTCATAGCGCAACAGCCCGTTCGGCGAGCCGGCG
>JAEUUV010000192.1 GCA_016787285.1 Saprospiraceae bacterium
GTCGGTCGGCGATACCATCATGGTCACGGTCGGGGCAGCCGTCGAGGTGGTGCAGGCCTTTGTCCGCCGGGCAGTGGTCCTCGATGTCGGGAATCAAATCGCCGTCCTGATCCGGGCAGCCGCAGGCCGAAACGGGGCCGACCACATCGGGGCACAGGTCGAGGCTGTCCTGCACCGTGTCGCCGTCGGCATCCGGGCAACCGCGGGCCGACAGCACGCCGGCCTTTTCGGGGCATTCGTCCTGCTCGTCAATGATGCCGTCGCCGTCGGCGTCGGGGCAGCCGGCGAGTTTGCGGGGGCCGGGAGCGAGCGGGCATTTGTCGCGTCGGTTTGGAATCCAGTCGCGGTCGGTATCCACGTACCGGATGCGGTGCGAAAGCGTAATGCCTGCAAAAGCGTACCAGTCGCGTTTATCGGCGATACCGGAGATGCTCACGCCGTCGAGCCGGTCAGTTTGGGTGGGCCGCAGCCCCAGTTCGAAGCCGATGAGCCAGTAGCGGCTGATGTCCCACTTGAAGCCGCCGCCGAAAATGAACACCGGAGTCGGGGGGTCGGAAGGTGCATTTTTGTCGGCGAGGATGCGTTCTGCGGATACGCTTGGGTTCAGTTCAGGAGCGTCGTTGTAGT
Organism: Saprospiraceae bacterium; assembly: GCA_016787285.1. Taxonomy (GTDB): domain Bacteria; phylum Bacteroidota; class Bacteroidia; order Chitinophagales; family Saprospiraceae; genus M3007. The sequence goes on from JAEUUV010000192.1 coordinate 628, forward strand.
CCGTTTTGGGCGTAAAAAACGTGTATCCGGCGCCGGCGAACACGTATGGCGCGAAGATTTTCCGGAATCGCCAGCCGTTTCGGCGCCGGCGACCGAAAATATCCCATTCGAGCAGCAGACCCGCTTCGTGAAAATCGGTGGTAAATTTAAAGGCCCGCTCCGAGCGCCAGTACGGCTCGGTGAAGTGCGATTCGTCGCCGGCAATTTTTCCGCCGAGGTAGTTGAAGCGAAAGGCAAAGGACGGGCCGATGTGCCGGCGTACCAACAGGCCGTAACCGATTTCGCGGGTTTTGTAGTCGAAATACGTTTCTTCATTCAGGTCGCCGGCATACGCGGTGAGCCCGCCGGCGATACCGATTTCCCAGGTTGTCTGGGAGAAAAGAAACGAAGGGGCCGCGAAAAGCAGCCAGAGGAAACCGAATTGTTTCATCCTAAAACCGAAGGTGAAGAGATTAGAAAAAGAAGCCCAAAAGTACGGCGCCTTTGCAGTTGCTTGCAAACTCGCATGTGTTTTGTCTTCGGTCAAGCAATTATCGGGCCGGGGCTGCATACAATTTTTTATAGTCGGATACTTGGTCTATTTTTGTGAAAAATTTGAAGGACAATGACGATTACCTTGGATTTGCCCAAAACGATGGAGGATAAACTACGTCAGCAAGCGGCGCGAAAAGGGCTTAGCATTGATCGCTTAATTCTGCTGGAACTGGAACAACAAATTGGTGAACAGGCCCCTCCAGAGTCGTTAACCGAATTGGATTTACTTAAAAAAATCAACCTTGACCTGGGTATTGCACCTAAAGTATGGGAACGTTACGACTACCTGACCGAACGACTTCAGGAGGAAGCCCTCACCGAGGAAGAGCATCAGGAATTACTCGGCCTCATTGATTTGGTAGAGGCAGCTAACGTGGAACGGTTGGGGTATTTGATCCAGTTGGCAAAGATGCGCGGTGTCCCAATAGCACAGCTGATGACGGACTTGGGCATAAGACCACGTGGCCATGAAGACGAGTAGGGCAATAAAAAAAGTAGTGGAGCGACGAGCCAAGGGTTACTGTGAATACTGTTTTTCTCCCAGCGAGTTTTCTCCGGGACCGTTTGCCGCCGAACATGTTATTCCAACCGCAAAAGACGGATTGAGTACCTTGGACAATCTTGCTTACTCTTGCCAAGGTTGCAATGGACACAAGTTCACCGCTACCGAGGCAATTGATCCGGTTACCAAGGTAATGACATCCTTGTATCACCCACGAAACGATTTCTGGGAAAGTCACTTTGAGTGGAGTGCAGATGCACTATCCATAATTGGGATAACGCCCACAGGACGCGCTACAGTTGAGCGCCTCCAACTCAATCGCCCCAACCTTGTCAATCTCAGAAAAGCACTTTTAGCATTAGAAATACACCCCGGCTTGTCCTGAACCGGCTGTTTTCAGTTCTCAAATATTCCCTCCCAACCTTTTTCCTACTTTTGCCCGCTTTTAGCGACATCTGCTTCGGCAAATGCCTTTTCAAGACAGTATTTACAGGATTTACAGGATTCAACCGATATGCGACTAAAAACCTTGGAAATCAAAGGTTTCAAATCTTTTGCCAACGAAACCGCCATCCACTTCAACTCGGATGTGACGGGTGTGGTAGGCCCCAACGGCTCGGGCAAAAGCAATGTGGTGGACGCCGTGCGCTGGGTATTGGGCGAGCAAAAAAGCAGCCAACTCCGCCTCGACAAGATGACCAGTGTCATCTTCAACGGCACCAAAAAACGCAAGGAAGGCCAGATGGCCCAGGTGTCGCTGACGTTTGAAAATTCCAAAAACATCCTGCCCACCGAATTCCAGACCGTCACCATCAGCCGGATGCTGTACCGCAGCGGCGAAAGCGAATACCGCCTGAACGGGGTTCCATGCCGCCTGAAAGACATCACTTCGCTGTTTCTGGACACCGGCATCGGCGCCGACTCGTACGCCATCATCGCGCTGAACATGGTGGAAGACCTGCTCAGCGACCGCGAACAGGCCCGCCGGCGCATGTTCGAGCAAGCCGCCGGTGTGAGCAAGTACAAAGCTCGCAAACACGAAACCCAACTCAAACTCGAAGCCACTACCGCCGACCTCGACCGCGTGGAGGACTTGCTGTACGAGATCGAAGACCAACTGAAAAAACTCGAAAAGCAGGCGCTGCGCACCAAAAAATTCTACGAACTCAAGGACGAGTACAAAGCCCTGAGTATCGAACTGGCCGTGCAAAATCTGGTGCGCCACCGCAAAGACTACAAAGAACTGGAAGCCCAAATTCAGCGCGAGGAAGACAACTATCGCGGCGCCGAGGCTAAAGCCCGCCAACTTGAGGCCGAAATTGAGGCCCTGCGCAAAACCCACACCGACAAAGAAACCTCGCTCAGCGAGCAGCAACAGGAAGTGAACCGCCTCACCGGGCGCATCCGGGGCAAAGAGAACGAAAAAAACATGCTGGCGCAAAAACGCTCCTTCGTGGAGCAGGACGCCGCTCGCCTCGACGACCAGATCGCCCGCGCCGCCGATACCATGCGCCGCCTCGAAGGCGAAATCGAAGGCTACCAAACCGACCTGAACTACGAGAAACGTGTGGAAGCCGACCTTGAAACCGAACTGGATCAGGCCAAACAGGCCCTCGAAAAAGTACGCACCGACCACAACCTGCTCAAAGGGAACCTCGACGAGTTTGTGCGCGAGCAGCAAGCCGTGGAGCGCGTGCTCGTGGACCTGGAAAAACAAAAGGCCGTTCAGCAAAACCAGATCGAAAACCTGCGCCGCGACGTGGAACGCACCCTGGCCGACGTAGCCCTTCGCCGTACCGAAATGGAAGGGTTGGAGACCAAAATTGCCGAACTGGATCGTACCGTACACGGCCAGCAGGACAAGATCGGCAAACTGGAAACCGCCGAAGAGAAACGCCGGGGCGACATCGCTGCCACCGAGCGCGACATCGAGGCCATGACCAAAAAATTAGCCGACCACAACCGCATCCTCGACGCCAAACGCAACGAGTACAAACTCACCAAAAGCATGGTGGAAAGCCTCGAAGGTTTTCCGGAAAGCATCAAGTTTCTCAGCCAGCAAAAAGATTGGGCCAAAAACTGTCCCCTGCTCAGCGACCTGATCTATGTGCGCGAGGAGTATCGGGTCATTATCGAAAACTACCTCGAACCCTACCTGAACTACTACGTGGCGCCCAATGCCGCTGCCGCCGTCGAGGCAATTCAACTGCTTGGCAGAAGCCAGAAGGGCCGCGCAAATTTTTTCATACTTGATGCATTTTCCGGCTACGAAGAACCGCTCATGCTTATGCCTGCGGGTCAGCAAGCGATTGACCTGGTGGAAGTGGATCCGCAGTACCGTTTGCTGGTAGCGTATTTGCTGGAAAATGTGTTGATTGTGGACGATTCTGCGACTCCCCTGCCCTCCGGGGCCGACTCCGGCATGACCCTCATTTCCAAATCCGGCACATTCGTGCGCCGCCGGTTCAGCCTCAGCGGCGGCTCGGTCGGGCTTTTTGAAGGAAAAAAAATCGGGCGCAAGAAAAATCTCGAAATCCTCGACGTGGACATCCGCAAACTTGAGGCTGCCGAAACGGACTACAACAACCGCCTCGGCACCCTGCGCGCGCACTTGCTCAGCCTGAGAAATGCCGACCAGACGGTGCTGCTCAACCGCGAACGCGAAGCACTTGGCCGTTTGCAAAGCGAGCATGCCGGACTGCGCGCGCGCCTGGACAACATCGCCACTTTCGTGCAAAATTTCGATGCCAAGGCTGCCGAGAGCGGCGATCTGATTCAGCAACTCGAAGCCAGCAATGCGGACATTGAGACCCAACTGAAAGAGCGCCAGGCCGAAGCCGCCAAACTGCGCGACCGGCTCAGCAATGCCGACGGGTCGTTTCGTGAGGTGGCCGAACAACTCAGCCGCAACAGCCACGAGTACAACCAGAAAAACATTGAGTTCATTCGCCAGCAAAACAAGGTGAATGCCTTCCAGCAGGAACTGGCTTTCCGGGAGAAAAACCTAGCCGAACTACGTGCCCAAACCCAGCAGAACCAGGCAACCAAAACCAAAAACCTGGAAGAACTGGCGTTTGTTACTGCCGAGATTGCCCGGATCGAATCCGAACTGACGGCAGGCTACGCCGAGAAAAAGGCACAGGAAGCCACGCTCAGCGCCGCCGAACAGGTGTATTTCAAAGCCCGGAATGAAATCCACGAGCGCGACAACCTCCTGCGCGAACTGTACCGCAAACAGCAGGATTTGCAAGGCGCCATCAACCGGCTGAAGGATAAATTCACCGATGTCAAGTTCGAGATCACCGCCATCGGCGAGCGGCTGCGCGCGGAGTTCGGCATGTCCGTAAACGAAGTCATCAACAATGAACCCGACCCAAAACTCAACCGGGAAGCGCTCGAAATCGAGGTCAACAACCTGAAACGCCGGCTGGATAACTACGGAGAAATCAACCCCCTGGCGGTCGAAGCCTACAACGAAATCAAAGAGCGTTTTGACAGCATCGCCACCCAGCGCGACGACATCCTTGCCGCCAAGGAAAACCTGCTGCAAACCATGAAAGAGATCGAGGAAACCGCCACCCAGCGCTTCCTTGAATCGTTCGAACAGGTGCGCGCAAACTTTATCCGGGTATTCCGCACGCTGTTCACCGAAGACGACTCCGCCGACCTGTTATTGGCCAACCCCGGCAACCCGCTGGAGTCCGACATCAACATCATTGCCAAACCCAAAGGCAAGCGCCCGCAGACTATCGCCCAACTTTCCGGCGGGGAAAAGACGCTCACGGCCACTGCGCTGCTCTTTGCGCTGTACCTGCTCAAGCCGGCGCCCTTCTGCATCTTCGACGAAGTGGACGCCCCGCTGGACGACGCCAACATCGAGAAATTCAACCGCATCATCCGGGAGTTTTCCAAAGACTCGCAGTTCATCGTGGTCACCCACAACAAGGCTACCATGGCTGCCGTGGATACGATCTACGGGGTGTACATGCCCGAACAGGGTGTGAGTGCCGTCGCGCCGGTGGATTTCCGGAAGTTGAACCATGAGGCGCTGGTATTTGAGGCGGGGTGATGGCGAGGTTGAGCCGCCTCATTCCCTTCCAGTACACGCCTTTCAATTCCAAAATGGTGCGATTACGAGGTACTGAGAGGATAAGGGGGGGAGCGGTGACGTTTTGCATGGCATTCCGTTTACCTTATCTTTGCAAAAAATTGATTCGACATGACAGCCGAACTGACACTCTATTTTGAAAATGTGGATGATCTGACGCGAGTATTGCAGGTTCTCCGGGACAGCGGACTGGCGCTGACCGTAAAAAAAAGAAACGCTCATAAGAAAACACCGAAGCCCGCAAAACACGAATGGGCCTTTGGCATAGGAAACCTGGGCGGACAATTAGATCAGGTCAACCTCCGGGATTTTGCTTATGAAAACTAAAATCCTTGTGGACTCCAATGTTTTTGTCTACGCTTATGATGGAATTTCTGCATTCCATCAGGATGCTGTAATCTTTTTGAGCGACCCAAACGTTGATTTCTTTTCCACTACCAAGAACATATCGGAGTTTTTCGCCGTGCTATCGAAAATGCATCAACCATTTGACAAAATTTTTCGGTTTTATCAGGATATCCGGCGAAACACAACATTGCTGTTTCCGACAGACACCAGTCTGAATATCCTCGAAGAATTACTCAAAAAATACCAGCCACGCGGCAACCGCATCTATGACATGGGAATCGTATCCATCGCCTTGGCAAACGGTATTCCCGAAATCCGCACGGTGAACGTGAAAGACTTTTC
>JAEUUV010000203.1 GCA_016787285.1 Saprospiraceae bacterium
GCATTGCTGAATTCCAAAAAACCGCTCTTGCCATGGTAGGCGCCGATTCCGCTGGCGTTGTGTCCGCCGAAGGGCAACTCCGGGTTAAAAAACTGAAGTCCGCATTCATTGATGCAAATGCCGCCTCCGCGTGTCTCCCGAATGATCTGTCGGATACGTTCCTCCCGTTTGCTGAAAATGTACAGCGCCAGTGGCTTGGGACATTCGTTGATTCGGGTCAATGCCGTATCGAGATCATCGTAGCGCAGCACGGGCAACAAGGGGCCAAATACCTCGTGCTCCATGACGGCGGCGCCTTCCGGCACATCGGTCAATACCGTAGGCTCAACATACCGCTCGCCGGCATCTGTAAAACCACCAAACGCCATTTGGGCGCCCTGTTGCAAGGCATCGTCGAGCAGGTGTTTCACAAACTGAAATTGCCGGTCGTGAATCATCCGGCACAAGTCCGGCGTGCGTTGCCGCGCTTCCCGGTCTTTGCCGTAGAATTTTTGGATCCAAAAGCCGAGTTTTTCCACCAGGTCATCGTGAACGGAGCGGTGTACCAGCACATAGTCCGGCGCAATGCAGGTCTGGCCGCCGTTCATACACTTCAGCCAAATGATGCGCGATGCGGCCCGGTCGAGGTCTGCTGTTTCATCCACGATGACAGGACTTTTGCCACCCAGTTCCAGCGTCACAGAGGCTAAGTGTCGGGCAGCGGCGGCCATCACGGTTTTGCCCACGCCGGTGCTGCCGGTAAAAAAGATGTGGTTGAACGGCAGTTCCAGCAGCGTCTTGGCAACCTCGACATCGCCTTCCACCACGGCTACTTCCTCTTTCGGGAAACATTCCTCCACGATCATTTTTATCATCCGGGCGCTGTGCGGCGCATGTTCGGAAGGCTTGAGGATGACGCAATTGCCCGCAGCGATTGCCGAAGCCAAAGGAATCAGGTTGAGGTTGAAGGGAAAATTCCAGGGGCCCATGATGAGGCAAACACCCTTCGGTTCGTAGTGAATACGGGCTGACGAACCAATCAGCGGTAAACGCACACCGACATCCTGAGCAGACATCCAGGAATCCAGGCGGTGCAGCATGTGCCGGATTTCGCTGTTCAGGGTCGCAATTTCAGAAATGTCCACCTCATGCGGCGATTTGCGAAAATCAGCCAGCATGGCCGCTTTGATTCCTTCCCGATGGCGCAGCACGGCGTCGTGTAGCCGACGCAACTTTTCCTTGCGGGTTTTGACATTGGTACGGGCAACCGCGTACTGGTGGCTTTTTTGGGCGCCGAACAAGTCGGCCAGGGTTATAGCATTATCCATAAGCATTGTTCAAAAGTCGGGAAAATTAATTGCCGTTTTGCAAGCAAGGTGCAAAGTTGAAAACTTTTCAAGAGGCGTACACACGCAAATTACCGTGCCTGAACGTTGTGAAAATGTGCCTTGCGCTGGTTCCGTTTTCCGGCAGAAAGCGCCACAGAACTGCCCTTGTCGCGCGAAAAATAATTTTCAGGGGTAATGCTTGGTTGAAATTCGGAATCGCTGTAAAATTGGCTTTTGAAAAAACAAACATTCGAAATTAAAACACAGCAGGAATATTTAAGTCAGTATCGTCCAGCTTATTCACCATTAAATTTTTGTGCGTATGAACATTAGTGTGAAGTCCGTTCATTTTCATGTTGACAACAAATTAGTCAGTCACGTGGAAAAAAAACTGGGTCGTTTGGGCCGAATTTTTGACCGAATCGTTGACGTTGAGGTACATCTGAAACTCCAGGACTCCGGAGGCAAAGTGCAGGATAAAATTGCAGAAGTCCACATGCACGTACCGGGTGGCTGGCTGGTAGACCGGAAAACCGGCAAAACATTCGAGTCCGCTATCAACGCCACCACCGAAACCCTCAAGCGTCAACTGACCCGATACAAGGAGAAAGTTTATGGTTTCGAGCCTGAAAAAATAGCAGATAAAGGTCCGCTGGCCTGAGGCCGGACAACAGTCTGAAAATCTTTCCGTGAGCCACCCTGTCATCAGAGTGGCTCATTTTTTTCCTGAAATTGCTCGTTATGCGAATGAAGATAAATTTTCAGGAAAAACCTTTCCTACATTTGCATGTTTGGTTTCCGACCGCAGTATGCAGCAATCACAGACACGAATCAAAACCGCTCTGTTGGGCCTTGTTCTTTTGGCATCGTTGATGCTGAAGAGTGGCCATCATCTGTTGCTGCACCATGACCACGGTACCAAACCCGCCTGTCATACCGACCATACCGGCTCCAGTACCCACCTGCACGACGAGCGCTACAACCCCGATGATTGCTCCATTTGCACATTTCATTTCGGGGCTTCCGAACCAGCGCCCATTCCGGTTCTCCTGCTCAAACAGCAGGCGTACACCCAGGCCTGCCCGCTTCCGCCGGCGACCCCTCATCTGACGGACACCGGTTATTCGACACTTCTGCGAGGGCCGCCCGTCTGGTCGCACAGTGTTTGATCCAAACCGGTTCCGCATCACGCAGGCCGGACTTTTCCCATCTTAAATTTTTCAAAATGATTGCCGGCAATGTGCGCCTGATGGGCGTTTGCTGGCTCGCCTGCACATCCATCGTGCCGTTGCTTGCGCAAGACTGCCACCTGGCCTTACGCGGTAAAATCATGGATGCCGACACGCGCGAGCCATTGGGCTATGCCTCTGTGGTCATCGAAGGGGCCGGACGCGGCGCTGTCGCTGACGCCAACGGGGTTTTTGCAATAGCCAACCTGTGCGAAGGGACGACCTACACCGTGACCGTTCGCCATGTTGAGTGCGACCACCAGACTCAAATCATCCGGCTGGTGGAAAACACAGCACTCGAATTTTTCCTGCATCATCACGTCCTTCAGGAAGTGCAGGTAGTGGAAAAAGCCGTGGCGCCGGCTCCCGCTCAGGCCGCCGTTGCCAGTGCGGGCAGTGAACTGGCTGCCGCACAAGGCGTCAACCTCGGTGAAGCGCTCAAGCGACTTCCCGGCGTTTCTGTGCTGAATACCGGCGCTACCATCGCCAAGCCGGTGGTACAGGGCTTGCATTCCAACCGCATTGCCCTTGTGGCGAATAACGTGGCGCTCGAAGGTCAGCAATGGGGCGCCGAACACGCGCCGGAGATTGACCCCTTCACCGCCCAACGTATTTCGGTGGTGAAAGGCGCATCGGGTGTGCGCTATGGCGTGGGCGCCATGGCCGGCGCTATCGTGCTGGAGCCTGCGCCGTTGCGTGCGCAGGAGGGGTTTGGCGGCTGGATCAGCCTCGGCGGGTTTTCCAACGGGCGGGCCGGCGTGGCATCGGCGGCAGTGGACTGGAAAAAACCTGGCGGCACCCTCGCCGTCAGGCTCCAGGGCACGGCCAAACGCAGTGGCAACCTGACCACACCCGACTACTACCTTGAAAACACCGGTGCCTCGGAACTCAATTTTTCCGCCCTTGCCGGCTGGAAAAAAAGTGCCTGGACGCATGAAATTGCTGCGAGCCGCTTCAGCCAGCGCATCGGCATATTGCGTGCCGCACATATCGGAAATCTCACCGACCTGCAACGGGCCATCGAAAGCCCGGCGCCGCTGAACAACGACGATGTGTTTTCGTACGAAATCAAGCGCCCGTACCAGCAGGTGCAGCATTATACCGGACGTTACCGGGCCGTGTGGCGACTTTCGGAGCGCTGGAAAGTATCGGGACAGTACGCGCTTCAGTTCAACGACCGGCAGGAGTACGATGTGGTGCGCCAAAGCGGCAGTGCTGCCGACAAGCCTCAGTTGTCGTTTCGCTTGTGGACCAATACGTTGGATCTGGCGTTGGAGCACTTCCCCATCAACCACTGGGAAGGCGGTATCGGTGTGCAGGGCATTCAGCAGACGAATCTCGTCGGGCGCGGCGGCCTGATCCCCGACTACAACACTGCCGGTGGTTCCGTATGGGTGCTGGAGCGGTGGCGGCGGTTCCCGTATCCGCTAGAGTTTGAGTTTGGTGCGCGCTACGACTACCGACAAACCGGCGCCACCACCTCGGGCAGCCTGAACAACGTGGATACCCTGGTGCAGTTCGGCAGTTTGTCCGGCACCGCAGGTATTGTGTACCATGCGCACAAAAACGTCTCCATCACGCTGAATACCGGGCTGGCCTGGCGTCCGCCACATGTGAACGAACTCTTTGCCCGTGGCGTGCACCACGGCGCAGGCACCTACGAGGAGGGACGCCCGGATTTGCTTGCCGAAAAAGCCTGGAACACGAACCTCACGATTCAATACCAGGCCGGTCAAACCAGTCTGACCCTGACTGCCTATCGCAACCAGATCGCCAATTTCATCTACCTCGATCCGCAGCGCACGTTTGTACTGACCTCGCGCGGGGCATTTCCCGCCTATTTTTATGCACAGGCGGATGCCGTTTTGCAAGGGATAGACGCCGGGATGTCCGTGCCGATTGCCTTGGGATTTTCTGCAGAAGCCCGCGCTTCGGTGTTGCGCGGGTACCGGCTGGCGCGCGATTCCGGCGAAACCACCACACACCATGACTGGCTGCCCCTCATGCCCGCCGACCGGTTTCAGTACGGCGCCCGGTGGACGGCAAACGCCCGACGGGAAACCGGAGACGCCGGAGCGGAAACCGGAGAAACGTATGTTCAAATCATGGCTACCACGGCACTGCGCCAGACACGCATACCTGAACAGGGTCTGCTGAAAGATGCCCCACCGGCATTCACCCTGTGGAGCATGGAGGCCGGGCATACGTTTCGTCTGGGTAAGACCGGACGAATGCTCGACGTCGGATTGACCATTCAAAATCTCGGAAACGCCCGATACCGCGAATACCTCAATTTTTTCCGCCTGTTCACGGATGAGCCGGGTACTAATGTGGGCGTACGGGCGAAATTGAGTTTTTAAATTTTGTCATTTCGGATAAATCCGTCCGCTCCACGGCGGGAAAATCGCAAACAAGACCCTCGCAGAGTGGACAGATTTCTTCGAAATGACAAAAACGACTGTACCTATTCATTCATCAACCAAAAACAATTTTTCTCATGCAAACACACACCGTAAAATTTGGAACATGGGCTGTGCTGCTGCTGCTGGCCCTCACATTTGGCGCCTGCTCCAAAGACGACACGACCGAGCAGGAAACCATCACCACCGTGCTTGTGCACCTGACCGCTACGGACGGCAGTTTCAATGAAGAATTTACCTGGAGTGACCCCGACGGCGACGGCGGCAATGCACCGGTGATTGACGACATCGTGCTGCCCCCGAACAAGACGTTCAATTGCCACGTGCATTTTTATGACCTCAGCAAAACTCCCGGAGTGGACATTACGGAGGAAGTGGAGGAAGAGGACACGGAGCACTTGCTCGTGTATTCGGTACTTGTGGGCCTGAACCTGAATATTGCCGCTGCCGATACGGACGCCAACGGCAAACCTTTTCGACTGGAAACCACCTGGACGACAGGGGCTGCCTCCACCGGCTCGGTCACGGTCACGCTGCGCCATGAACCGGACAAGGATGCCGCCGATCCGGATGTGACCGGTGAAGTGGATGCCGAGGTGGTTTTTCCGGTGAAGATTCAGTAGCAGTCGGTCGCTTTACAGGCAAGGGTAGAGGAGCACAGCTGCTGCTCTACCCTTGTCATATGTGCCTTGCTGGATTTTACCAAAAAGCGCCGTATCCTTGCTCCACGATCCAAATTACTCACTTACGCCATCACGCAATGACTACCATCCGCAGCAAAATAGCCGGCATCGGCTACTACGTCCCCGAACGCACGGTGAAAAACGAAGAACTCACCCGCATCATGGATACCACCGACGAGTGGATTCAGGAGCGCACCGGTATCCAGGAACGCCACTACGGGCGCAAGCACGAGGAAACCACCTCGACCATGGCGGCTATTGCCACACGTATCGCTTGCGAGCGTGCCGGTATTACCCCTGAAGACATTGACTTCATTGTATTTGCCACCCTCAGCCCCGACTACTACTTCCCGGGCTGCGGCGTGCTGGTGCAACGCGAACTGGGTATCACGCACAAAGAAGTCGGCGCCCTCGACGTGCGCAACCAATGCAGCGGTTTTGTGTATGCACTGTCCATCGCCGACCAGTTTGTGCGTACCGGCACCTACAAAAATGTATTGGTCGTAGGCTCGGAGATGCACTCAATGGGGCTTGATTTCAGCACCCGCGGACGCAACGTGACCGTCATTTTCGGCGACGGCGCCGGCGCAGCCATCGTGCAACCCTCGTCCGACCCGGACCGCGGTATCCTTGCCACCAAACTGCACTCTGACGGCACTTATGCCGAAAAACTTGCCTTCATCAACCCCGGCTGCCATGGCGGCTATCATTTCAAAAAACTGGGTGAAGAGGCCGACTTCGGTTACCCGCCGGCGGATACCTATGGCGAAATTTTCCTGACCCCGAAAATGATGCAGGACGGCCAGTACTACCCCAACATGGAGGGACAGTTTGTATTCAAAATGGCTGTTCAGAAATTTCCGGAGGTGATTCACGAGGCGCTGGATTCGGCGGGTTTACAGACCTCGGACATAGACATGCTTATTCCGCACCAGGCAAACCTGCGCATCAGCCAGTTTGTGCAAAAAAAACTTGGCCTGCGCGACGATCAGGTGTGGAACAACATCCAGCGTTTTGGCAACACCACGGCTGCTTCCGTGCCTATTGCCCTGTGCGAAGCCTGGGAGGCCGGCAAAATCAAAGACGGCGACCTCGTTTGCCTCGCGGCATTCGGGTCGGGCTTCACCTGGGCAAGTGCCCTGATGCGTTGGTAGGCCTGGCTACGAAAGGTACCGTTCCCGGATTACCCGCAGGTGGTGTTCCCAGTGTCCGGCAATGATAAAGGCCAGCGCTGTCACAGTTACCTCGGCATCCGAGGCGGTGCCCCGACGTTCCCACATCTCGTTGGTGAGATTGCTGAACAGATGAATGGTAGCATCCCGTACGGCAGCAAATTCATCTACGATAGAGGCAGGTGTGCGCGAACCGGCGCCCGAGTTGGGCACATAGTCGTCCTGCTCAAAACCAGGCAGCGGCGTTTGGTCGCCCCGTGCGATGCGCAAGGCGCGGTAGGCAAAAATTCGTTCACCATCAATGCAATGCAGCACCACTTCGGCGAGTGACCATTTGCCTTCGGCGTAGGCCATCTCCCATTTCTCCCAGACGACACCCCGAAGGAGCGTCAGAATATCTGTTCTTTGTTGAATCAGGCAGGCCAGGATATCATCCGTTTCAACAGCAGCAACATAGCCCTCGTAAAAGGAGGCGTAATCGCCGGCAACGGGTTTGCGAATCAGACTAACGGTATCTGTCATGTTCGGTATGTTTAATTGAAAAACAAATGTCCCGGCACTGGGTAAGTATGCCAATGATTCGAGTCAACCGGCACGTTGACAAAGCCAAATGTCCAACTTTTCCCGGCAACCTTATGCCTATCCGGTACGTTAACAGAAAAACAAAACATATGCGCCTTTTCATGCTCTTCGTGGCTGTTGTATTCCTGTTTCCCAGCCTTGCCTTTGCCCAAAAATTTATCCAACTTGAAAAAACAAACCGCGCTCGCGTGGAAAAATTTTACGCGGGCCAGGAACTCACCTTTCGCCTGAAAGGCGACCCGGAGTGGCATACCGAAAAAGTTACCGATGTGCAGATGGACTCCCAACGCGTGGCGTTTGAACTCACGCGGGCACGCATTTCCGATTTCGACGCCATCCGGCTGGAATACCCGGGCATTCTGCGCAATACCGGCCCGGCGCTCATGATCTTCGGGGCATCCTGGGGCGGCTTTTCGCTGATCGGAGCGGCTTTCGACGACTACAAACTCACCGCCGGTACCGCTATCGTGACGGGCACAGGACTGCTCTCCGGCTATATTTTGTATCAGGTTTTCAAAAACAGAAACGTCAAACTGAATGACCGCAAGCGGCTTCGGGCCGTAGAAATCCCGGTTGCTTTTCCGATGAACCGCTGAGAATTTTATTCCACCACAGACACTTTGACGCCGTCGGTCAGGTTGAACTGTCCGGTCACTACGACCCGTTCGCCGGCGGTCAGGCCCGAGAGCACCTCCACCCGGTCGCCCGAAATACTACCGAGTTGTACCTTTCGCAGGGAAACAACGCTGTCCTGCACCACGTACACCCGGGCATCCTGCAAACTCCCTGCAATGGCTTTGCGCGGCACTGTCAGCCCCTCCCGCACCATATCGAAGGCAAACCGGGCTTTGGCGTGCATGCCGGCGCGAAGCGGGGCATCCTTGGGGTTGGGTACTTCGATTTCGACGTCGTAGTTGAACGCGTTGTCGGCACGCAGGCCGATATTCGTCACGCGGGCGGTAATGGCCCGGGCCGGGTATACGTCGGCGGTCACTTCGACGCGCTGGCCCGGCCGGATGCGCAGCACATCGCGTTCGGTGACTTTCACCATCAGAAAAAGTTTTTCCAGGTTGGTCATCTGCGCCACCTGGATGCCGGGACCGATCACGCTGCCGCGCTCGATGAATCGCATGCCCAGTGTGCCGGTCATGGGCGCCCGGATGCCGGTGTTGGCGATCTGTTTTTTCAGGGCTTTTTCTTTGGCTTCGGCTGCCAGCAAGCCTAATTCAATGTCTTCCATCTTGTTTTTGGCCACCGCCTCGCCCTCGATCAGGTTGCCAAGACGCTCGCGGTCTTTTTTCAGTTTGGCGATATTGGCTTGTGTGGCTTCCAGTTCGATGCTCAGCAGTTCATCGTCCACCTTGGCGATGAGGTCGCCTTCGTTCACCCACTCGCCCTTGTTTTTCAGCACTTGTATCACGCGCCCCTGTGTTTCGGAAATGACAAACATTTCTTTTGCCGGCAGGAAAATACCGTTGGCATCGAGGCGATTCGTCAGTTGCTCCTGTTGTACGAGTGCTGTTTTGACCGGCACGAATGGGCGGGTGGCCAGTGCCAATGCTGTTTCAGCCTGACGCTGTTGCCGGTTTTCAAAAAGTTTCCAGGTAATTAGTGCCAGACACAAGGCGAGAAAAATCCAGAGGGAGTATCGTTTCACAGGTGCAGATTGAACAAGATGGTGCAAAATGGGCCGCAAAATTCCGGCAATTTTGCTGCGCAAACGACATTTTCCGGTGGAAGAATCGCACTTGTTTACTTTTGCCCCGCCAACCCCAACTCAAAACTCAAAACTCAACACTCAAAACTCAAAACTTCTCCATGTCCGACATCGTCTTTTCGCTTATTCAAAAAGAACTCGATCGCCAGCGTCGCGGTCTGGAGCTCATTGCCTCCGAAAATTTCACCAGTCAGGCCGTCATAAGCGCAATGGGATCCTGCCTGACCAACAAGTACGCCGAGGGCTACCCGGGCCGGCGCTACTACGGCGGCTGCGAAGTGGTGGACGAAGTAGAGCAGTTGGCTATTGACCGCATCAAGGAGGTTTTTGGAGCCGCCTGGGCCAACGTGCAACCGCACTCCGGCGCACAAGCCAATGCCGCCGTGTTTCTGGCCTGCCTGCAGCCGTTCGATAAAATTCTCGGCTTCAACCTCGCACATGGCGGACACCTGAGCCACGGCTCGCCGGTGAACTACTCCGGCAAGGTGTACAACGCGTCGTTTTACGGGGTGGAAGAAGATACCGGGCGCATTGACATGGACAAGGTGGAGGAAATCGCCCTGCGCGAAATGCCAAAACTCATCATTTGCGGCGCTTCGGCATATGCCCGCGACTGGGACTACGCGCGTTTTCGCCAGATCGCCGACAAAGTGGGCGCCCTGCTGCTGGCCGACATCGCTCACCCGGCAGGCCTTATCGCTGCCGGCCTGCTGAACAACCCGCTTCCACACTGCCACATCATCACCAGCACCACACACAAAACCCTGCGCGGGCCGCGCGGCGGCATCATCCTCATGGGCCGCGATTTTGAAAATCCGTGGGGGCGTACCACCAAAAAAGGCGCCCCGATTTACATGTCGGGCATTCTCGACAGCGGGGTGTTCCCCGGTATGCAGGGCGGACCGTTGGAACACGTCATCGCCGCCAAGGCCGTAGCATTTGGCGAAGCCTTGCAACCGGAATTCAAAGCCTATGGCCGGCAAGTGATCAAAAATGCGCAGGCCATGGCTCAGGAATTTATCGCGCGCGGGTACCACATTATCTCCGGCGGCACCGACAACCACCTCATGCTCATTGACCTGCGCTCCAAAAATGTAACCGGGAAAGTGGCCGAAAATGCCCTCGGCGCGGCAGATATCACCGTCAACAAAAACATGATTCCCTTCGACCCGCAGCCTCCCATGACCACTTCCGGCATCCGGGTGGGCGCTGCCGCCATCACGACCCGCGGATTCGGGGAAGACGACTGCCGCCGTGTAGTTGAATGGATTGACTCGGTGCTTTCCCGTCCCGAAGATGCCGATCACCATGCCGCAGTGCGTCGGGAGGTGAACGCGTTCATGAAAAACTTCCCGTTGTATGCTTGATCTGTTTCGCGTATTTTTGGGGCCTGAATTGACCCGAACATGAATACCCATACCGACATCGTGGATCAAATCATGGAACACTCGGACGCCGTGCTCATCGTGCAGCACGTGCAGGAGCGACTGAAAGACGAGCAACAACGCCGCCGGGAGTTTTACGACCGAATCAACGAGGACGACAAGGCGGAGTTTGTCAACGGTGAAATTGTGTTCCATTCGCCGGTGGTGAAAATTCATAATGTCGCGACCGGTTATTTGTACAAATTGCTCAATACCTATGTTGATGAGCATGACCTCGGTTTCGTCGGCGTCGAAAAAATCCTCACCAGATTCACCCGCAACGACTACGAACCCGACATCTGCTTTTTCGGCAACGAAAAAGCCAGTCGGTTTCAGGATGACCAGTTGCTTTTTCCCGTACCCGACTTTGTCGCCGAAGTGCTTTCCAAAAGCAGCCAGAAGACGATTGAGCACGATACGGTTACCAAGTTCAAGGACTACGAGCAGCACGGCGTGCAGGAATACTGGATCATTGATCCGCACGACCAAACCGTGGAGCAATACCTGCTGGAGGAAGGCCGCTACCGGCTTGTCCTGAAATCCGCCGAAGGCTCCGTGCGCAGCCATGCGGTCCCCGGCTTCTCGATTCCGATTGCCGCCATTTTTGATAAAAAAATCAATCGGAAGGTGCTGCAGGATATGCTGGCGCAAGGGTAGTGCCTTGCCGCAGGGGGCCTCCAGGCTGCTCGATTCCAACTTTTTAAATTTATCTACGACAATTGTCGTAAAATAATTTTTAATTACGACAATTGTCGTACACCTTTGCCGTTGTATTGAAAAAACACGAGCAAATGGCAGACAACACCTACCAGCCCTCCGAGGCGGAATTGGAAATCCTGAATGTAATTTGGGAACTGGAACCGGTGACGGTGCGCGACATCCACGAGCGCATTGCCCGAAGACGCGAAGTGGGATACACCACCGTCCTCAAACAAGTCCAACGCCTGACGGAAAAAGGCGTGCTGGCAAAAGACATCCGCGACGGCATCCACCTCTACACCAGTACTGCCGGACAAGCCGAGGTAAAGCAACAGCTTGTGGATAAAATGTTGCACGCAGCATTCGGCGGATCGGCGCTACAAATGATGATGCACGCGTTGGGCAACGACAAGGTGCCGCCCGACGAACTCCGCGCCATCAAGAACTGGCTCGACAAACAGGTTTGATTTATGGAATCCGCACCCTTTTGGAATGCCCTCGCGGCTGCCATAGGCTGGGCAGTTTTTCACTCAATCTGGCAGATTACGCTGTTTTTTGTGCTGCATCGCCTCGCGACCCAATGCTGGCCGCAACAGAGCCGAACCTTGTACCTGCTTGCATTGGCCGGTATGCTGGGAAGTGCCGTTTGGGCCTGCGCCACATTTGCCTGCGCCTGGCAGCAGTATGCACAAACTCAGGTTTGGAAGGCCATACTCCGGCCCGACCTGGTCGCTCAATTCGAGATGACAGCTCCGGTGCTCAAGGTTGCGCCGGCCACCGAGCCGATTTCATGGCAACAAAGACTTGACCTCTGGTACGAATCAATGGCCGTTCCCGTCGGGGGGCTTTGGATCATCAGCGCTTTTTTCCTGATGCTTCGGCTGCTGGGAGGCTACTGGCTAAGCCGGCGCATCCGCCGGGTGGGGGTGTCGCCGATGCCGGAACAGTACCTGTGCCGGAAGTGGAGCGAAAAATTAGGTATTCGCCAAACGGTGCACTGGCTGGAATCGGCACACGTATCGCAACCGCTTACCCTTGGTTTTTGGAAACCGGTATTGCTTTTTCCGGCAGGGCTGGCGCTGCAATTACGCCCCGAGGAGTTGGAGATGCTGCTATTGCACGAACTGGCCCACATCCGTCGTCACGACTATTTGGTCAACCTGCTACAGTTGATCCTTGAGGTCTGCTTTTTTTACCACCCCTTGTTCTGGCTCCTGTCCAAAGAAGCCCGCCGCCACCGCGAGTACTGTTGCGACGATCTGGTGTTGCAGCATGCGCCGGATCGGTTGCTGTACGCCAAAACCCTGACCAATCTTCAAGGCATTTATCCGTTCACTCAAAATCAGTTTGCCATGCATGCTATCGGTAAAAGCGCGTTTGCGCAACGTATTTTTCGACTTTTCCTTGCCCGTCCCGACAAGGCACAACGCTCGCCCGTGCTGGTGGCACTCCTCGTTTTTTTGCTCACGGGTGCCGCCTTTGTCTGGTCGTCCTTTCGCACCCAACCACTTGCGGAACCCTCGGAACTGCCAGTGGTTGTTCCGGAGAAAAACAGCGCTCATACAGAAACATCTCCGCAAATCACTGCGAGTTCATCGCGCATCAAACTTGAAAAAGAATCCGTTGGTCCTCTCGGCGGCCAACCGGAGCAGGATTCGTTACCTCCGGCCGTGGTAGCGGTGGGAGCGGACAAAATGAACGTGTTTTACATTGGGGTGGACAACCCGATCACCGTGGCGGTGCCGGGCTACAACTGTTCCGACCTGAGTGCCCGGCTGGTGGGCGAGGGCCAGATCACGGAATTGGGCGATTGCCGGCACAGTGTGACCGTAAAAAAACCGGGAATGGTTTCTATCGAGATTTTCACCCGGGAAAAAGGCGTGGAGAAACTACTTGGAGTGCGCCAGTTCCGGGTGAAGCGTATACCGGACCCCGTGGTCCGCTTGGGAAACCGGATGGGCAGTACGATACCCCAAGGAGAAATCCGCGAGGCTTTGAGTCAGGAAGTGCAAACCATGATGCAAAATTTTGATTTTGACGCGCATTGCGGGGTCACCCGCTTCAGCATTGCCCTGCAAAGAGATAGTTCGGACATCGTAGAATATACCGTGCAAGGCAATATTGTTCCGGCCAAAATTCTGGATCAGGCAGAAAAACTTCCGGTAGGATCAAGGTTGTACATTCTGGATGTCCGTACCCTGTGCCCCGGCGATGCGGCGCCGCGAAATATCGGGGACGCCGTGTACAGGATTGGCCAATAGGTCGTTTTTGGGAACAAACACCACCGTTATGCTCGCCAAAACCCTCCCCCGTCTCGCCTTGAGCACACTTGGCCTCGTGCTACTCGCCTTTTTCACCTGGGTCATGTTCCGCATCATCTGGCCGTACACTTCGGGCCGCACGGACATAGATTTTTTGCTCACCAAGCAGCATATCATCCACTTGCTGCACTATCGGGGAGCATTTTACCTGCATATTTTTCCTGCCTTGCTGGTGCTGGCCGCCGGACTGACGCAGTTTTCGGGCGCCATTTTGCGTCGGGCACGGGGCTTGCACCGCTGGGTGGGGCGGGTGTATGCGTACAGCATCCTGTTGGTATGCGGGCCGGCGGGTATGCTCATGGCCTGGTATGCCAACGGCGGGCCGGTAGCCCAGTCTTCCTTTCTGGTACTCAGTGCGTTGTGGTGGTGGTGTACCTGGGTGGCCTGGCGAGCCATTCGAGCGGGCGACATCCGTCGGCATGGCGCCTGGATGCTGCGAAGTTATGCGCTCACGTTGTCGGCAATTACCTTGCGGCTAATGCAGTTCGGTCTTGCCTCCTGTACTGATATTGACCCGGAGGAAGCCTATCGGCTGGTGGCTTGGCCAAGTTGGGTGATGAACTTTGCAGTGGTGGAGGTATTAATACGAAAAACGCCCTGGTTTGCCCGCATTTATGGGAAATAGCAGCAATCTTGCCCGGGAAATTATTTTCGGGAAAGCCGCTGAAACAAGATTTTTTACCTTCGCAGCACATTGTAAACGAAACAGCCGATCCGCATGACTTTAGTTGACCAAATCCGTGAACTCATTGCAGAGGGACACACGGAAAAATCGCTCGACGAACTCTACAAGTTTGTTAAGGAAAACAACGCCGACATCATTGACAACCTCGTCATGTTGCGCAACCGCATGCAAAGTGTGGAGCGCGCCGTTAATGTCGGTACCATGTCCAGCCAGGAAGCATCTCTGGAACGCGCCAAGATCAACGACGCCATTCTCAAGTTGCTGCCGCAACTGACTCCCGAGTATCTGGCCGAGGCGAGCAAACGGAAAACCTCCATACCGCATACCGCCGCTACTTCATCCCCCCATACCTACCAGCCACCGGCGCAAAACAACAACAAGTTGTACATGCTTATCGGCGGTCTTGGCGGCGCGTTGCTCCTGGTTATTATGCTGATTGTCTGGGCAAATGGCTGCGGCGATGAAACAGGTGCCACACTGGATGACAACACGGAAATGCTGGACTCGGCCCCCGCCGACGGTGATGCTGCTCCGATGGAGGAAACAACCCCGGATGACACCACCATAGACACCTCCGGAGAGGAAGCCACTCCGGATGCCGGCCAGGAAGAGCCGGCGCCTGATGAACAACAACAGCAGCAGTTCCAATAAAAGATCAAACCATCTTGCACCATGAAATTCAATCTTGGAGTAGTAGATGCCGACGCTCTGCCGGCCAACAAAGACGATTTTTTCAACCGGTTTCACACGGCGTTTGCCCCCTCGCTGAAACAAAAAAGACAGTTTCGCGACGAAGGCAATAGCGCTTGGGCCGACTTCCAGCCCCAGCAGGGCAACGGAGTACGACAACTACAGCAATTTCTGTTTGATGCCGGTTTCCTCGCCCGTCCCGATGCCGTAGACGGCATCTACGGCTACACCACCCAGGCTGCCGTGCGGCTGTTTCAGGAGTACATCCGCACCGTGCGGGGCGATGCTGCTATCGGAATACCCGACGGGGTAGCCGGCCCAAATACGCTGGGGTATGTGGAAAAATGGAAACAGGCCAACCTCGGCGTGAGCGAGTGGGGCAAACACAGCGCCCAGAATCCGTCGCCGGAGTTCACGCAGTGGATGCAACTGCTGTCCAAAGCCAAAAGCCATTTTCAGGCCAATCCGAGTCCCATCCGGCAGCGGGTGGAGGCTTACGCCAAACCCACCGATACCCGCAAGGTGAACGACTGGGACACCGCTCCCGAAACGATTCACCTCATCGGCCTGCGCAACGGTCAGGATATTTTCACCGGTCGGCGCGAAAACGACGACCTGTTCGTACTGCTCATCCGCGGCATGGTGTTCAAGTTCTGGGGTTCTACCGACCCTAACCCGAATATGGCCGACCGCGCCGATATACCGTTTCTCGTCGAGGGTCAACACCACTACCAGTTCGGCTGGCACAAGGTGAGCGACGAAAAAACCGTGTACCGGGCGCTCCGCCCCGCCACTACCGGCGTGCTGGTATTCCGGGATAAAAACGGCGACCGCGTGTTGACCGACGTAGACATTGCCGCCGGCCTGGAAGAAACGCCCAACACCACCATCAACATCCACTGGTCGGGTGTGGGCAGCGCCAACTTCTCGGCAGGCTGCCAGGTCATTGCAGGCCAGAGTTACATCAACCACAAAGCGGAACTGGTGCCCTGCTCCAAATTCGCTGCCGTTTCCTACGGTGAACTCGGCAGCCAAAAAACCCGCGGCGCCTACAACGTATTCACCGACCTGCTGCTGGCCTACGCGCCGCAGGGTGTGCGCACCATCGCCTACATGCTCGGACGTGACGAAACGCTCCGCCTCTCGGAGGCCTGGAAACCGGAGTTCGTGCAGGAAACGGTGACGAAAATGAAGAAAGGCTGATTAGCGCGTGTTTAAGATTTAGTCGCCGGGCTGCAAGCGGCAAATTTTGCTTCATGCAGCGTTAAAATTTTCGCCATAGGCACCCGGCTATGGCTGCAAATTTTGCCTTGCCTGAATCAAAATTTTCTCGCTTTCGCCGCGACACTAAATCTTAAACACGCGCTTACTTTTGCCCGATGAACAGGCAAACGCTCGTCTCCGAAATTTTTCAAAAAAAATCCTTTCTCTGCGTCGGGCTGGACACCGACCCGGCCAAACTGCCCGAGTACCTCCGGGGCCGGCCCGACGCGGTTTTTGAATTCAACAAACACATCGTGGATGCCACGCGCGATCTCTGCGTGGCCTACAAACCCAACCTCGCGTTTTACGAAGCCCGCGGCGCCGAAGGCTGGCGCGACTTCGAGCGCACGGTGGAGTACATCGGCTCCCGGCATTTCATCATTGCCGATGCCAAACGCGGCGACATCGGCAACACCAGCCGGATGTATGCCTCAGCCTTTTTTGAGCACTCGGCCTGCGATGCCGTCACGGTAGCGCCGTACATGGGCGCCGACAGTGTATCGCCGTTTCTCGATTTTCCCGGCAAATGGGCCATCGTGCTCGCCCTCACCTCCAACTCCGGCAGCGGGGATTTTCAGCGCTGCTGGCTCGAAGATACCCGTGAACTGCTCTGGGAACGGGTGCTGCGTCACGCCCAGGCCTGGGGTACGCCCGAGAACCTGATGTTCGTCGTCGGCGCCACGCACCCCGATGCGTTTGCCCGCGTGCGCGAACTGGCTCCCGATCACTTCCTGCTGGTGCCCGGCGTAGGCGCCCAGGGCGGCGATCTGGCAGCCATTTGCCGCTATGGACTGAACCGGGAATGCGGGTTGCTGGTCAATGCCTCGCGCAGCATCCTGTTCGCGTCGTCGGGGCCGGACTATGCCGAGGCCGCGCGGGCCGAGGCGCAGCGGATGCAGCAGGAAATGCAGGCCTTGCTGGCAGGGTGAAATTCTGTTCAGGCTCGTACCTTCGCGCGGCCTGCGTAGAGTTTGAAGTGTCACAGAGGCTCGCAGAGTAAAAAGAGGCTCACAGAGTTTTTTGCCGACTAAGAGGGGACGGATTCCTACGGAATGACAAAACTCTGTGAGCCTCCTTTCTCTCTGTGAGCCTCTGTGACACCCCCCTCTACGCGGACCGAAACAACGCAAAGAATGCAAAACCCGACCTTACTCGCATTCATCGCCCTCTACCTGCTCGGCACGCTTGCCGTGGGCTGGTGGGCGTCGCGTCGGGTAAAAACCACTGCCGACTTTGTGGTGGCGGGCAAAAACCTGCCCATGTTCGTTGCCGCCTGCGCGTTGTTTGCTACCTGGTTCGGCTCGGAAACCGTGCTGGGTGCTTCCTCGGAATTTATTGAAAACGGCGTGCTCGGCGTGATCGAAGACCCTTTCGGCGCCGCCCTTTGCCTGTTTTTGTCGGGCCTGCTGATCGCCCGGCCGCTGTACAAACTAAACCTGTTTACCTTCAGCGACTTCTTCCGAATGCGCTACAGTCGAGCCACCGAGGTAGTGTCGGCGGTGTTCATGGTGCCTTCATATTTCAGTTGGATCGCCGCGCAACTGATCGCGCTGGCCATCATTCTGCAGGCGGTCTGCGGGTTGGACAAAACATACGGCGTGCTCATTTGCACCGGGCTGGTGCTCGCCTACACGTACATCGGCGGCATGTGGTCGGTGACGATCACCGACTTTGTGCAAACCATCGCCATCATTGTCGGCCTGCTGGCGCTGACGGTGGATTTGGTGCTGCAAGTGGGCGGTTTTGAAAAAATGGCCGCCGCCGCTCCGCCTGATTTTTTTCAGTTTTTCCCCAAATCCGAGCCGATCCACTGGGTACACTGGTTTGCAGCCTGGATGACCATCGGACTGGGCAGCATCCCGCAGCAGGACGTGTTTCAGCGGGTGATGGCCGCCCGCACCGAACGCGCCTCGGTGAATGCCTGCTACACCTCCTCACTCATGTACCTGAGCATCGCCGCGCTTCCACTGATCATCGGTTTTTGCGGGCGCATGCTGTATCCCGAACTGCTCGAAGGCGGCGACGCCCAGATGATGATCCCGCATCTGGTACTTCAGCACAGCAGCCTCGGCATCCAGATTCTGTTTTTCGGGGCGCTGCTTTCGGCTATCCTCAGCACCTGCTCGGGCGCCATGCTCGCGCCTGCTACCGTGATCGGTGAAAACCTCGTCAAACCACTTTTCCGAAACGTGACCGACGCCCAACTGCTGCGCATCATGCGCTATTCGGTGGTCGGCGTGGCTGTGGTGACGGGCGGCATGGCCCTCTCGCGCGATAATATTTACGAATTGGTGGGCGAATCCTCAGCCTTTAGCCTCGTTTCGTTGTTTGTTCCCCTGATCGCCGGACTGTACTGGAATCGCTCCACGGCATCAGGCGCTATTGCTGCCATGATCGCGGGTATCGCCGTCTGGTTTGCAGCCCTGCTTTGGACCGGATCGGTACCCCAGCCGGAAGAAGGTGTGGCGCCCACTACCATTCAGACCTGGGCACAGGTGCCGCCCATGTTGTACGGCCTCGGAGCGAGTATTTTGGCCATGCTGATTGGATCCTATTTCACCAAACCACCGGCCGCTTCCCCGGATAAATCCGTGGGCGGATAAGCAAACAACGCTCAAACCCGAAACCTTCAAACCAGGAACCTTGATTATGGACAAGCAACAATCCCTGAAACTCGTATTGGAAATCCTCTGGTGGGCACTGACCGCCGTGGTTGCCTGGGCCGTGCTGGCGCCCATTCACAAAGCCATGCATGTGTGGCCCTTCGAGGGGTGGAACATCTTTTTTGTGGTGGTGCTTATCACCTTCACCCGCTACATTTTTTTGCTGGAACACACCTTTCTGGCCCGGCTGCAGGAAGTGAAAGTGGGTCTGATCCTGCTCATGTTTCCGCTCACGTTCAAGTTGATCGAAGGGTTGAACACGTTCATGGTGTACATCGAGGAAAAAACCTGGGATCCGCTCACCGGGCATCTGCCGCTGGCCGATAAAACCGCTATCGAAAGTTACATCTGGGCGGAAATGTTGTTCTTTGGCGTGGGCAGTTTCATCGCCGCGCCGGTATTTGCCGGACGGCTTATGCTTTCCATCTGGCGGACGAGGAACCGGGGAACGGTGTAAAGTTTTGAGTTTTGAGTTTTGGGTTTTGAGTTGCCCATTATCCTTCCGCAGGAAGGATAATGGGCGGCAGGGGTACTTCCAGGAAAAAACCATCCACCGGACTACACTCTTTTTCATAAATGATTTGCGAATGACTCGTCTGCTCCTCCTGCTTCTCTGCTTCCTCGCTCAAATCCTGCCGCCTGCTGCCGGCCAACAGCCCATCCCCGACACCCGGTACTACCTGCCTGCGGTGGCGTACAGCCCTGCCGTGCCCACCCCCGCGCAGTATCTCGGCTATGAAACAGGCGTCTGGCACGTGTCGCACGATCAGTTGGTGGGCTATATGCGCGAACTCGACCGCCTCAGCGAGCGCATCACGGTGCGCGAGTACGGCCGCAGCCACGAGCAGCGACCCATGCTCTGCCTGACCATCACGGCGCCCGAAAACCACGCCCGCATTGACGACATCCGCCAACAGCGCCGCCGTCTCGCCGACCCGGCTGTGAGCGCCGGGCTTGATCCCGCGGCGTTTCCGGCTGTGGCCTACATGGGCTACTCCATCCACGGCAACGAAGCCAGCGGCAGCAATGCCGCCCTGCTGGTGGCGTACCACCTGGCTGCCGCTCAAACGCCCGAGATGGAGCAGTTTTTGAAAAATACCGTCGTCCTGCTCGACCCCTGTTTCAATCCCGACGGCCTCCAGCGCTTTTCGGCCTGGGTGAACAGCCGGCGCGGCCAGGCGCTTATGCCCGACCCGGCACACGACGAATTCAACGAACCCTGGCCGGGTGGCCGCACCAACCACTACTGGTTCGACCTCAACCGCGACTGGCTCGTGACCCAGCAACCGGAATCGGTCGGCAGGGTCGAAATTTTTCAGGAGTGGCTGCCCAACGTGCTCACCGACCACCACGAGATGGGCACCAATTCCACGTTTTTTTTCCAGCCCGGCGTGCCCTCCCGCGTGCACCCGATCACGCCGCCGCGCAACCAGGAACTGACCGCCCGCATCGGCGAGTACCACGCCCGCCTGCTGTCGGAAAACAAGGTGCTGTTCTTTTCCGGCGAGAACTACGACGATTTTTACTACGGCAAAGGCTCCACCTATCCCGACGGCAACGGCTGCATCGGTATCCTGTTCGAGCAGGGCAGCAGCCGCGGCAGCGCCCAGGAGTCGGACAACGGCCTGCTGACCTTTCCGTACTCCGTGCGGAATCAGGTGCTCACCTCGTTGTCCACCATGCAGGCGCTGAGCGGCATGCGCACCGACCTGAACGCCTACCTGCGGGATTTTTTCAAAACCGCCCTTGACGAGGCCCGACAAGACGAAGTCCAGGCATACCTGTTTGGCGACAGCCTGGCCGGGCGGCCGGTGCGGGAATTTTTGGAAATCCTCCTGCGCCACCGCATCCGGGTGTATCCGCTGACGGAGGATGTGCGCCTTGGCGAGCAGTTTTTTCAAAAAAACAGCGCCTGGGTGGTACCTGCCGACCAGCCCAACTACCGCCTCGTGAAATCCATCTTCGAGCGGCGCACGACTTTCCCGGACAGCATTTTTTACGACATCTCGGCCTGGACGCTGCCCGACGCCTTCGGGCTGAACTGGGCTGCCGTCAATCGCCAGGTCCGGCAGGCTGTGCGGCTCGGGCCGGCGCTGACGGCGGCTCCATCCTGGCCACAATTTTCCGTGCCTGTCCCGCGTGCCGACACCTATGCCTTTGCCGTGGAGGCCGAGGGCTACGACCTGCCGCGTCTGCTGACGGCCCTGCACCGGGCCGACGTACGGGTGCTGGTAGCCACCAAACCATTCCGTGCCGAAGGGCGCGACTACGCCGCCGGCAGCCTGATTGTTCCGCTGGATCGGCAGGCGTCGGATGCCGCCGCCATCCGGGCCTGCATGCAGCAAAGCGGGGCGCAGGATGTGCGCGTACACTTGGTGGCCAACGGCCTCACGCCCGATGGTCCCGATCTGGGGAGCAACAGTTTCGTCACCTTGCGCGCGCCTAAGGTGGTGATCGTCACCGGGCGCGGAGCCGGCACCGCCGAAACCGGCGAGGC
>JAEUUV010000344.1 GCA_016787285.1 Saprospiraceae bacterium
TTCGGCGGCGCCGTCGCTGGAGCCGATGCAGGATTGACGGGTTTGAATGGCGGTCACCTGAACCAGACCGGTCGGCTGTGTTACCACTGCAGGCATGGCCACGGCGATACAACCGTTGGCGTCTGTCACCGTCAGCGAAAAGGAGCCGGCCGGGAGGTTGGGCAAATCGGGTGTGCTCGCCGGAATGTTCCAGGTGTACTGGTAGGGTGGGGTGCCGCCGGAAGTGGCGGACTGCACGGCGCCGTCGTTTCCACCAAAACAACTCACTGCTTTGGAAGTAAGCGCAACCGCCAGCATCGGCGGCTCCACCACTGTGGCCGATGCCGTAGCGCTACACCCGTTTGTATCCGCGACTGTGACGGTGTAAGTGCCGGCAGCAAGATTGGAAGCAACCGGCCCGGGCTGCACATTCGGGTCGCTCCACTGAAACGTCAGGGTGCCGGTGCCGCCTTGCGCCACCACAGAAATGAATCCGTTGGTGCCGCCAAAACACGCGACCGGCGCCGGCACAATGCTGTCAATTTGCACCGCATCGGGGCAAGGCAGGGTCTCGGAGCCGGTAGCCGTGCAGCCCATTGCATCGGAAAGCGTGACGGTGTAGGCGCCGCAGCCCAGGTTCATCAGGTCGCTGCCGGGTGCTCCGGTGTTCCATTGAAAATCGTAGGGCAGGGCGCCGCCGGTGCCTGAAGCGCTCAAACCCCCGTTTTGGTTGCCGGCACAGGTGGGGCCGGAGGCGGAAAACTGAATACTCAACGGAATGGCGGCAACAATCGTGGCAGCGGCTGTTCTTGTGCAGCCGTTGGCGTCGGACACGGTAACCGAGTAACCGCCGGGGCAAAGGTTTTGCGGAGTGGTTTCGTTTGGCGGCAGGTTGGGTATGTTCCAGGAAATGGAATACGGTGTGGTGCCGCCCGTTACGGCGAGGGTCAATTGCCCGTCGCAGGCGCCGGCACAGGTTTCGTTTTGCCCAATGGTGATTTGAGCGAGCAATTCAGTCGGCTCGCTTAGCACAGTGCTGCCGGTCAGCGTACAGCCGTTTCGGTCGGTCACCGTGACGGTATGCGCACCGGCCCCCAGCCCGGTAGCTGTTTGGGTGCTTTGGCTATTGGTCCACAAAAACGAATAGGCAGGAACCCCGCCACGGGCGAAAACTCCGGCAGAGCCGGTAGAGCCGCCAAAACAGGCAATCGGCGTATTGCTTATGCTGTCGAGTATCAAGCGGGTCGGCTGCAAGACCTGCACTAAGGTCACGGCCTGGCAGCCGATAGCGTCGGTGACGGTTACGGAGTGAAAACCTGCTTTGAGGCTGTCGGCAGTGGTGCCGGTATCGCCGTTGCCCCACTTGTAGGTGTAAGGCGGAATGGCGCCGGAAGCAAAAACGGTGGCACGCCCGTCCATACCCCCAAAACAGCGCACGGAATCCTGTGAAGCCGTGAAGTCGAACTTGGGTGGTTCGCCGATGGTGTCTTGTGCCACGGCGGTGCAGCCGTTGGCATCCGTCACCGTGACGGCGTAACAGCCTGCAAACAGGTCAATAATCAGCGGGCCGTTCATGATCATACCACCCTGACAACGCCGCCAGGCATAAATAAACGACCCGGTACCGCCGGTGGCGAGCGCCTGAACGGCGCCGCTGTTGTCGGCGAAACACTCGGCATCGGTCACGGTAATCTGAATCGCAATCGGAGGCGGTTCGGCAATGGTGAAGGCCACCGTATCGCGGCAACCGGCGGTATCGTGGACGGCTATCTGGTAGGCTCCGGCTGTGAAAAAATTGGTGAAATTACCGTTGGCGAATGGAGCCGGATTGCCCGTCACGAAAAACTGAACGGCTCCGATTGCCCCGCTTGTGCCGATTACCGCCGAACCGGTGGCCGTACCGGGGCAAATTGCAGGAGCCAGTGAAACTACGCCGGCGTCCAGCGTGCATTCGGCGTAAGTTTTATTGGCGGTAATGCTTTCCACACTACAACCCGGATTTGCACTGATGGGTCGAATTTCGATGACGACCAGATCGCCGGGGGAAAGCCCGGTTACCGAGTGCGTTTGGGGGCCGCCGGCCGGTTGCCAGGCGCCGCCGTTTACGCTGACTTCAAACCCGGTGCTGCCCGGCACGGCGTCCCAGGCCCAGGTCATGGTGCCACCGTTCATGCCGGTCACCTGCACATCCACGGGGGCAGGGATCACGCAAGGGGCGGCGCAAGAGATGCCTGCCGACCAGCCGGCTGCGGTACCGGAAGCATTGGAAACAAATGTGAGGGTGAGGCACCCGCCCGGATTTGCTGCGGAAGCCTGCACCTGAAACGGCAGCCCGGGTGGAATATCACTAAAGCAAGCCAGTTGTGGAGCCAGTACACTGGAGCCGTTGAGGATGCAAAGGGTGTCGCCGGGAGCGAGCATCATGCTGACGAATTGCAGCAGGAGGTGCGTGCCGCCCATGCCGTCGGGGCAAATGGTGGTGTGGAGATTCTGGTTGTCGGCATAGTTGCCGGCGCTGCCGCCAATGTCGAAAAAAGTGCCGCTACAGGAGGCTATTGGCGCTCCGGTCATGGTGTACGTTTGGCCGGGGGCTGCCGTAGTACAGAGGAGGAAAAAGGCCAACAGAAGCGGTTTGATTGACATAGTGCGGGGGATGATCGAGCGAATCGGTTGCAAAACAATGCAAAATGCCGGACACACGCGAACAAGTTTTCGCTGCCTCCGGCATTTTGTATCAAAGAGCCGACCGTGGGTCGGAACGCGTCCTCAGGTTATTGTTTTTTAGGCGCCGTTTGGAGACCGGTACCGGTGCTCGAAGGAGGCGTAGTTCCGGAAGGCGTCAAAGCCCCCCCGGGGGCGGTGCTGCCCGAAGTAGCCTCACCGGACTTAGCGCCGTTGGTAGCAGCCGGAGAGGTGCTCATGCCTTGCGCGGCGCTTTGCATACGCGCGGCACTGCCGGCGACAACATCGGGTAAAGCCGGCGCCGGCATGGCTGCCGATGCAGTTTTTTCGGCTTCCGGAGCGGCTTCCCAGGCGGTCATTACCTGGCCAAAGCCTTTCTCTGCCTCTTCGATCATGGAACTCATACGCTCGATGCGCGACTGGTAGCCGTCGAAGTTGGCCAGAATTCCGGTAATTTCCTGATTGATGGAATCCTTCTTCGTTTTGCCGTCGGTGTACTCGTCCAGCAGGGTTTGTACCCGTGCCGCCATTTCATCCTGTGAGGCAATCATGGAACTGTAGCCTTGCTGAACCATCGCTACGCGGCTGTAAATATCTATAAAACCGAATTTCGGATTGTTTTTTACACCGTCCGGCGCCTGGCTCATTTTTTCGAACAACGCGGTGCTGGCCTGCAAACCGGACTCAAACGCCGTTTTGTTCTCCTGTGCCTTGTTCAGGCCTGCCTGGATTTGTTCCACGAACGCGTTGTCAATGCGGTTGCAGGCGATCAGAAGGATCAAAACTGCGGAAATGAGGGGAAATTTGATGTGTTTCATAAATCGTGCTGTTGTGTTTGGTAAACCATGTTTGAAAAATCCGTGCAAAGTTAGGCCATTCCAAGTATTTCCCGCGTGGCTGCATACCTTTGCCGCTTTCAAGGTTAACTGGCTAAAGGGTTTCTGGTTGGGAGGTTAGAAGGTTTCTGGTTAGAGGGTTTGAGGGTGTTTCTGTAAATTCCCTTCCAACCAGAAACCTTTTAACCTCCCAACCAAAAACCTTCCAACCAGAAACCTTCTAACCTTCCAACCAGAAACCTCTTTTTATGGCACAACAAATACCCGGCGCAAAAAAATACATCAACGTGTTCCTCGGCCTGGGGAGCAATATGGGCGACCGCGCCGCCAACATCCGCATGGCGTACGATCTCATCCACCGTACCATCGGTAAGGTGGCCAAATACAGCCACTTGTACGAGACCGAACCCTGGGGCAACAAAGAGCAGGAGCCGTTTATCAATCAGGTCATTATGATCAACACTACTCTCGACCCGCGCGAACTGCTGGAGGCCATCACCAAAGTGGAACGCCAGATGGGCCGCGTAAAAAAAGAGAAGTGGGGGCCGCGTATCATTGACGTGGATATCCTGTTTTACGGCAAACGCATCATCCGTGACAAAGGGCTGGATATTCCGCACCCCGAACTCCACAAGCGCGCTTTCGTGCTGGCGCCCCTGCTCGAAATCGCCCCGGAACTTGAGCATCCCGTGCTCAAAAAAGCCATTGATGAGCTCTACATGGCCTGCGACGACGAGTCCGATGTCGTCATGCTCGGCTAACTCAAAAACTCCCGCCTTCGCCAAGGCTTCGGCGGGCAAGCAAAACTCAAAACTGTTTCATGCCACCATACCAGTTCATCGCCATCGAAGGCAATATCGGCGCCGGCAAAACGACGCTGTGCCGCCTTCTGGCCGAACGGTACGGGTGCGCTCTGGTGCTGGAACAGTTTACCGACAACCCGTTTCTGCCGTTTTTTTACGAACAACCCGAACGCTACGCCTTCCCGGTCGAACTGTTTTTTATGACCGAACGGCACAAGCAGTTGCTGGAGCATTTTGCCGGCCCCGACTTGTTCCAGTCACTCACAGTAGCCGATTATTTTTTCCTGAAAACCCTGCTTTTTGCCAAAAACAACCTGAACGAAGAAGAATTCCGGCTGTTCCAGCGCTTGTTTTCCGTTCTGAACGCCACATTCCCAAAACCCGACCTCTTGCTTTACCTGCACCGTCCGGTACCGGTTTTGCAAAACCAGATTCGTACACGTGGGCGCGACATGGAACGGCTTATCTCCGACGATTACCTCGAAGAACTCCAACAAGCCTACCTCGATTTTTTTAAACAGGAAACCGAAATTCCGATCGTGGTGCTCGATTTGCAGGACGCCGATTTTTTGCGCCACGAATCCGTACTCCAATCCATCGCTACCCTGCTGGAACAATCCTACCGACCGGGGCTGCAATACGTCACTCTGGTTCCTGCGGATGAATCCGCGGGCTGAAAATCGAATCAATCGAATCAATCGAATCAATCGAATCAATCGAATCAATCGAATCAATCGAATCAATCGAATCAATCGAATCAATCGAATCAAT
>JAEUUV010000263.1 GCA_016787285.1 Saprospiraceae bacterium
CTCTCCGGCAGCCCCGAACTGGAGGAAACCGCCGGCATCCCCACGGGGCGCCTGAGCGGCATCAGCAACCACCTCGTGCCGGCCTGGCTGCGCACCAACCAGATGCCCTCCTGGAAAACCAACTGCATCGAAGACTGGGAAGAAAAAGTGGAGCATATTGTGGACGAAACCGCCGAAGCCGACATGCGCCTCATTTCCGGCATTCCGCCTTGGGTGCAGATGTACTACGAACGCCTGCTGGCCCGCACCGGCAAACGTACGATCCGCGATATTTTCCCCGATTTCTCGGTGTTCGTGTACGGCGGCGTCAACTTCGAGCCGTACCGCGCCAAACTGGAGGCGCTCGTCGGCGCACGCGTGGATACCGTGGAAACCTACCCGGCTTCGGAGGGTTTCATCGCGTTTCAGGACGCATTCCCGTCCGAAGGGCTGCTGCTGAACACCGACGCGGGCATGTTCTTCGAGTTCGTGCCCGCCGAAGAAATTTTTTCCGAAAACCCCACCCGTCTCTGGCTGAAAGATGTGCAGGTGGGCGTGAACTACGCGCTCATCCTGAACACCAACGCCGGCCTCTGGGGCTACAACATCGGCGATACGGTGCAGTTTTTGTCCACCAACCCGTACCGGATAGTAGTGTCGGGCCGCATCAAACATTTCATCTCAGCCTTCGGCGAGCACGTTATTGGCAAGGAAGTAGAAGAGGCCCTGTTGCCGGTGGCCAACGCTGCAGGCATTCGCATCGTGGAGTTCACGGTGGCGCCCAATGTAACGCCCAACGACGGCGGCCTGCCTTACCATGAGTGGTTTGTTGAGTTCGACAACCTGCCGCACGATCTCGCGGCGTTTGCGCTGGACGTGGACACCCGCATGCGTGCCCAGAATATTTATTACGACGACCTGATCACGGGCGGCATCCTGCGTCAGCTGGTCATCCGGCCCATGCGGCAGGGCGCTTTCCGCGACTACATGCGCGCGCAGGGCAAACTCGGCGGCCAGAACAAAGTGCCGCGTTTGGCCAACGACCGGAAAATAGCCGACGGAATGGCAGCGTGGCAACAACACTAAATTTTATCTACTTAGCCCTGAAAGGGCGCCATTCGCCAACCCGGGGCGCAGCCCCGGGAGGAGGGGCCGGGGGTGAAAAAGCACCTTAAACCCGCGTGATATTCGCTCCGATCGCGTTCAGGCGCTTGTCAATAAACTGGTAGCCGCGGTCTATCTGGTTGACGTTGTGGATGATGCTGCGTCCTTTGGCCGAGAGGGCGGCGATGAGCAGGGCTTGCCCGGCGCGAATGTCGGGCGAGGTCATCTCGATGCCCCGAAGTTGCGCGCGGCGGTCGAGGCCAATGACAGTGGCCCGGTGCGGGTCGCAGAGAATAATCTGGGCGCCCATGTCAATCAGTTTGTCCACGAAAAACAGGCGGCTTTCGAACATTTTCTGGTGAATGAGCACACTGCCCCTCGCCTGTGTGGCCACCACGAGCACGATGGACATAAGGTCGGGCGTGAAACCCGGCCAGGGGGCGTCGTAAATCGTGAGGATGGAACCATCAATGAACGTATTGATTTCGTAGTGCTCCTGCGCCGGAATGTGCAGGTCGTCGCCCCGGCGCTCAATGGCGATGCCGAGCCGCTCGAAGGTGTGCGGGATAATGCCGAGATGCGCTACGCCGGCATTTTTGATGGTGATTTCGGACTGGGTCATGGCGGCCAGCCCGATGAAACTACCGACTTCAATCATGTCGGGCAGGCAGCGGTGTTCGGCGCCGCCGAGCGATTCCACTCCCTCAATATGCAGGAGGTTGGAGCCTACGCCTTCAATTTTGGCGCCCATAGCGATCAGCAGGCGGCAGAGTTGCTGCACGTATGGTTCGCAGGCGGCATTGTACAACTTGGTTTTACCTTTAGCCAAAGCAGCGGCCATGACCACGTTGGCTGTGCCGGTCACCGAGATTTCATCCAGATGGATGTAAGTGCCGCGCAGACCTTCTTTGGGTTGCTGCACGAAGTAGATGTCCTTCTCGTCGTCGTACTTGAACTCGGCGCCCAATTGTTGAAACCCGAGGAAGTGGGTATCGAGGCGACGGCGTCCGATTTTGTCGCCGCCGGGCTTGGGCAGTGCGGCCCGGCCGAAACGCGCGAGCAGCGGACCGATCAGCATGACGGAACCGCGCAGGCGCTGGGCGTCTTTCATAAACGCGTCGGAGCGCAGGTAGCCGATGTCAATGGTGCC
>JAEUUV010000276.1 GCA_016787285.1 Saprospiraceae bacterium
TAAAACCTCCGCGCGCACTCCTTCCTTGATCCGGATTCCCTGGGTTTGCAAGAGTATGTTCGGCGGGTTTTGCTTGGTTTGCAAGGCGGCAAATTCGTCTGCGGGTAGCAGGTGGCGGTATTCTTCCGCCGTCGTTTGGCGACGCAGGTGCAGGCGCAAGGCGTGCGCAAAAGCGATGGTGCGGTACACGATTTCGCGTTTGTAGGCTTCAGCCTGTTCGGCTGTGACCTTGCCGCTGGCCGCAGCGTTGTCGGCATTGGCAATAATCTGTCGGGCAAAAGCGCGGCTACTGTTGATAATGCCTCCCCAGATGGTGCGGGCTTCCCACCAGCGCCCGTAGGCGCTGTTGTTCCGAAAAGCAATAAAAATGGCCAGAGCACTACCTAAAATAGCCGCCACCGAAAAGGGGAGTCCCGACGAAAGAAGTCCCCGGCTGTACAGGACAAAAGCCCCGGCCGAAGCGGCAATAGTGAGGGTTAATTCCATCTGAAGATACCGGGCCACCTTGACGGGGCTGAACATGCGGCGGAGAATCATGGCTTGTGGTTTCGAAACGAAATGCCGAAGGTTAGAATCAGATCATTGGGTTTTACGCCGGCAATAACCACGTTTTCACGGGTGTAGAGCAGGTGCGTGCTGAACGACAGGCCTTTCCAGACAGGCAGTTCCAGCCCGATGTCGGCCAGCCAGCGGTAGTTGTTGGTTTGCTCTACCGAAGGTTGCCAGTAAAATTCGTAAAACAGTCGGAGCCGTTGGCTCAAAACCTGGTGCTGACCCAACACCCGTGCCGTAGCCCGCCAGGTCCCGATTCGGGCGGAACCGGCGTATTCCGGAACGTTGTAGGTGGTACCCGCAAAATCTGTAACCTCATACACACCGGCCAGCGAAATCTTCAGCACATGCCCTGCCCGGCGGATTGCCTGCCAGGTCAGCCCCGGCCCGGCAAACCACCTGAAATTGATCTTGCGTCGGAAGTTTCCCGACAGAAAAGCCATGGCGAAGGGGTACAGCGCCCGCTGTTGGCCGGCATACAAAAAGTTGCGGCTATCGAAATCGCTGTCGGCCTTTCGCCCAAAAAATGCCTGATAGCGCACCGTGTTCTGCGTTTTTACAGCCCATTGTGCGCCTGGCGCCGCGCTCAGTTCCAACCGCCCGACGAGCGTCAGCGCCTCCAGATTTCCGGTCTGCACATTGCCTGTCAGAGCCGAGCGGTACTGGAGGCGCAGGGTGTCGCTCTCGTTTAGTTGAGCCGAGGCACTGCCGCCGAGGCCTACAAGCAGAAAAAGTATAAGCAGAATGCGCATATTTTTTTTGTCGAATCAATCGAATCAATCGAATCAATCGAATCAATCGAATCAATCGAATTACACACCCAGTGCTTCCACCACCATTCGTGCGGTGGCTGCTCCACTGAACTGTTGCTGACCGGTGATCAGCCTGCCGTCGCGCACGGCGAAGGGCTTGAACATGCCACCGGTGATGAAATTGGTGTTCGGCAGTTTTTTTGCCTCGTCCTCGATCCAGAACGGCTGGATGCGTTTGCCCACGAAGTTGTCGGCAAATTGTTCTTCGCTGTTGGCAAACCCCGTCCAGGTTTTCCCGTCTACGAGCAGTTTGCCGTCGGAAGTTTTGGCTTTCAGGAGTACGCAGGCGGCATGGCAGACGATAGCCACTACTTTTTCCTGCACATAAAAAGCCGCTACCAGGCGATGCAACGGCTCGTTGTTGATGAAGGTGTACATGGGTGATTGCCCGCCGGTGAGGAAGACGGCATCGTAGTCGGCCACCTGAATGGCCGAAATCGGTCGGGTGTTTTCCAGCAGGGCGGCGTGTTGGGGCGATTTTTTAAAACCCAGCGAGATCAGGTCGTGTGCCGAGTAGCCGCTGGCATCTTCGGGGTCGCTGAAGCCGTCGGCCTGAAGTGTACCCCCGTCGGGCGAAAATATATCTACCTGGTAGCCGCGCTCCAAGAACTCCCAGTATGGGTGCGTGAGTTCGGCCCACCAGAATCCGATCGGCCAGCCGGTAGTTTGGCTTACAGCCGGATTGGCGGCGATCAGGGCGATTTTTTTGAGGCGTGTTGTGTTGAGGCTGGCGCTCATGGCTGAAAATTGTTTTGGTGAATAGACGGGGCAAAATTGCCGGCCTCGCCTACCTTTGACAAGACAGTTACGGAAAAGTGCGTCACACACTTTTTAGTAAGCAATCTGTTTACCAGCCTGTTAGAAAAAAATGCCGGAGTTTCTTTACCAGAACAAACTGTACTACAACCCCGTCGAATTTGCGCTCGATCGCATCGGTGGGGCCTGGAAAATGCCCATCCTCTGGCGCCTCAAGGATCGTGTGATGCGCTACGGCGAACTGAAAAAAGACATTCCCCGGGTGACCGACAAAATGCTGACCGCCCAACTGCGCGAACTGGAGGCGGACGGATTTATCACGCGGACGGTTTT
>JAEUUV010000283.1 GCA_016787285.1 Saprospiraceae bacterium
GTCCCGAATCTTGGATCTCGCCAAGATTCGGGACGACTCATGTTTGTGCTTACTCGTTTTGAGTATCAAATCAACCTTTCAGAAATGAATTTGGTCAAACCAACACCAACACTTCCAATCCAAAATCTAATTTTGCGCCCATCACAGGCGTTGCCTTACATCCCGGCTAGTGCGGGTAATTCGACTCAAAACCCAAAACTCAACACTCAACACTGTCATGGATTTTATCTCGGAACTCCGCTGGCGCGGACTTATACACGACCTAACGCCCGGCGTGGAGGATCACCTGAAAAGCGGCGTTGTCCGTGGCTACATCGGCTTTGACCCGACAGCGCCCTCGCTCACCATCGGAAACTACGTGCAGATCATGCTGCTCACGTTCCTCCAGCGTGCCGGCCACCAACCGGTCGCGCTCATGGGCGGCGCCACGGGCCGTATCGGCGACCCCAGCGGACGCGACACGGAACGCGAACTCAAAACCTACGACGAACTCGACCGCAACATCGCTTTCCAGCAAAAACAACTGGAGCGCCTGCTTGACTTTTCGCCCGAAAAGCCCAACCGCGCCATTCTGCTGAACAACTACGATTTCTACGCCGGCATGAATGTGCTGGACTTCCTGCGCGATGTGGGCAAATACCTCACGGTCAACTACATGCTCGCCAAAGAAAGCGTGCAGCGCCGCATCGAAACGGGCATTTCGTTCACGGAATTCAGTTACCAGTTGCTCCAGGGTTACGACTTTGTGCTGCTCAACGAGCGTCACGGGATCACCTTGCAAATGGGCGGCAGCGACCAGTACGGCAACATCACCGCCGGCATCGAACTGGGACGCAAGATCGCAGACAAAAAACTATACGCCGTGGTCACGCCCCTGCTGACCAAGGCCGACGGCACCAAATTCGGCAAGAGCGCCGGCGGCAACATCTGGCTTGATCCTAATCTTACCAGTCCGTACCGGTTCTACCAGTTCTGGATCAATGCCGACGACCGCGACGTGCCCAAGTTCCTGCGCTACTTTTCCCTGAAAACCCGGGAGGAAATTGAAGCGCTGGAGGCGGCCGGCGACGTGCAGCGTACCAAGCGCATCTTTGCCGAAGAACTCACCACGCGACTGCATGGGGCCGAAGAATTCGCAGCCGTGCAGGCGGTGTCGGCGCTGCTGTTCGACCCCAAAGCCGGGCCGGACACCCTGCGCAGCCTTGACGCACGCACCCTCGCGCAGGTAGCCGAAGAAATACCGGCGCCCCAAGTAGCGGCAAGTGTGGTGCAAAACCACTGCAACATCCTTGATTTCCTGAGCGAGCATACCGGCATTTTGCCCAGCCGCAGCGAGGCCAAGAAGGCGATTCAGAACAACGCCATCTCCATCAACAAGGAGAAAATCAGCGCGTTGGACATCGCTATCACGCCCGAACACCTGCTGCACGGGAAGTACATCATGGTGGAAAACGGGAAGAAGAATAAGTTCCTGGTCAGTTTTGAGGTTTGAGTTTCGGGTGTTGAGTTACGTTCCGCGGGTACGGATGAGGCGGAACGACCAGTAGATCATGTTCAGGAAGATGCCCAGCAAAATGGTCATGCCCCAGGTAGTGGGGTGTGCTACGGGATTGGCAATTCTGCTACCGACGTCGTACAGCAGCGCGTACGGTTCGGAAACAATGTCCCAACTGTTCCAGCGGAGGTAGCGGCCCAGGTATACCCCGAAACTTCCGAGGAACAGAAGGCCGACCGAAAGCACCGATACCCAGGTCTGGTTCACATACTTGCGCGCGAGCCGCTCAATATCCCACAGACTGAGAAATCCGTACAGCAACCCCGCCCACGCAAAGGACAGGATCAGCACCAGATCGAACCAGATCGGCATGGACGACTTGAAGCGCAGGTGAAACAGGTCGGTCAGGATGTACGGCGCATTCGGGAAAAACAGCAGCCAGGCGCCCAGCAACAGCAGCACGGTCAGTCTGCTCTTTTGGATGCCCGGCCGCAAGAGCACCAGACTCGTGAAGGCCCAAGGCAGGAAGGCCAGAAACAGGTTCCAGTTCAGAAACAGAAACACCTTGGTTTCGGAGTACAGGTAGCGGAACACCGAGAGGCTGAAGCAAACCAGGGTCAGGGCGCCCATGAAAAGGGTTTCGTGGAGGCGGTGGTGTTTTTTCAGAAGTTGAATCATGGAGAATATTGCCTGTTTCGTTTTTTCGATTCGAGTCCATTCCTGATGGTTGTCGCTGGAAAAAAGGGGAAAAAATGTTCTATTTTTTCAGCCGGGCGTGCCGATACCTTTGCTCCGTTTCGGGGCTAAAAATATTTCCCGGCAATTAGTCCGCTGCTTCCAAGCGTATTCAAATATTTAAAAGGACACACGCTTTAGGGGGAAAACTTTAACGTACCCTAAGCGCCAAACTTATTTTCGATGAAAAACATAGTTACAATTTCCACCCTTTTTCTGGCCACCCTTTCGGTTTCCTTCGGTCAATCCGTTACATTCGATTCCACATTTGGGGTAAACGGCATCGCGTACATCAGCTTGGACAAAGATTATCCAAACGCTTACGGAGATGATTTTGTCCTGCAACCGGACGGCAAAATCCTGATTGCCGGCCAACTTGAAGGTTTCGGATCTTCCGGCGCCATGCAGCGCTACTTCCCGGATGGTAGTCGAGATACTGCTTTCAATATTACGCAGTCAGGATATTTATTCGATTACGGTTTAGGTCTGCAACCGGACGGGAAAATTTTATTTTACACAGACGAAGGGCTATACCGCTTTTACCCTTCCGGTGCTGCGGATAGTACCTTCGGTACGAATGGCACCGTGCATATAAAGACCATGAATTCATTCGGAAAAGCCTTGCAAGTACTGCCCGACGGGAAAATAGCGGTTGGCACTGGGGTTAGTGCTTTTTATGCCGCCCGGGTAAATCCCGATGGTGCTGTGGATTCCACTTTCGGGACAAACGGGGAAGTGCAGTACGATCTGGCCCCGACAGATGTAGATGTGGTCTATACATTGAACGCCTACACCGACGGACGGTTACTGTTGGGCGGCTTCACTTCCCTTGGAGGTGGAGGATGGAAATTGTCTCTGCTTCGCCTGAATCCGGACGGTTCCGCGGATTCTACGTTCGGTGTCAACGGCTGGGTAATACACGGCCTGAAAGGCGGCTCCGAGTGCTATGGAGTGGTTATTCTGGCGGATGAAAAAATCCTGTTAACCGGTTATACAACAGAGGATGGTAGCCAATACGAAGGCATTGTGGCCCGGCTGAATCCGGACGGCAGTTTTGATCAGTCCTTTGGTGACGGGGGCGTGCGGTATTTCCCAGAATTCCTGGAAGGCACCGGTATTGCCGTTGCGCCAGACAATAAGATTGTGGTGATCGGACACACCTTTTCCTTCCCAAAAGACACGCTGTTTATTGTTCGGCTCCTGGAAAACGGCCAGAATGATCCAGATTTTGGGAATGCTGGCGTGTACGTTTGTCCTGTTACATCGCGCTACTTCCGGACAGTACACCTCGATGCCCAAGAAAGAATCGTAGTTTCCGGTTATCAACCTATCAGCGACTCTTCCAAGACGGGCTTCCTCATGCGATTCCAGGTGAGAACTGCCAGTGTAAGCGCTCCGGAAGAACACGACAATATTGATCTGACCGCTTCCTACTACCCTAATCCCGTACTGGATGTCGGACACCTGAAATTTCATCTGCCCACTCCGGGAGGGCTATCTCTCGGTCTACTGGACGTTTACGGCGGGATCGTCCACCAATTTTTTACCAACCGGTATTTTGAAGCAGGTGCGCAACAAATACCCCTGCATCTTCCGGTTGAACTTCCTGCGGGGCGATATACGCTTCAACTGCTATACGGTAGAACGGCGCGGTATGTTCCGTTGATCAAATTGCCGTAACGTGCATAGACCAGATCGTCCATCGGGTTTAGATCATCAGAACCTACCAATCTCCTCCAAACTCAAGCCGGTAAATCGAACGATTTTTTCAATTGGTTTGCCCTCGGATTTCATCTGGCGAGCGATTTCTATATTTCGCACTTCTTTACCTTCAGCCTTACTTGCATCAAAGGAAGTATCTACTACATTCCGTCTTGCGGGTCGTCTTTTTATGTGCCTTAGATCGAAGGTCTTTCATGTTTTCAGCCATTCCAGGTCTGCCAGACCTGGAATGGCTAAACGCCCCGCACGCTTCACCGCACCAGCGCCACATCCCCCCGAAATACTTCCGTAGCCCCGTCCACAAACTCAACTTCAGCGAAATAAACAAACACGGCAGGCGGCGCCTTGTCGCCGTTGATCCGGCCGTCCCAGCCGAGTGCGGGGTCGTTTGGCGCCAGGTCGTTTTGGTCCACCAGCAGGCGGCCCCAGCGGCTGTACACCCGGAACGTCCGCACGCGTGCTACGTCGGTCCCGCACTGCATGCGAAACACGGCGTTTTCAAACGGCGAATCCGGCGCGAACACGTTGGGAATGTACACGCGCCGGTCACGCTTTACCGTCACGGTGCGCGCGTCGGTGGCGCGGCAGCCGTTGGAGTCCAGCACCGTCACCTCGTAGCGGAATGAGGCCATCGGGCGGTACATGCAGGAGTCGCACAGCAAATCGGGCTGCAAGGGTGCGGTCACGAGGGTTTGTTTGCGGCGGGCAGGATCGCTGACGGCATCATCGCGCCACAGGCCGATGGAGTCGCCGAGGTGGATGGTGATATCCGGCGGCAACGTCAGCACCAGGTCGGCGGGTTCGAGCATGGTGAACAGGGTGTCTTTTTCACAACCATCCGAAGCCTGCACGGTCAGCACGTGATCGCCCGGCAGCAGGTGCCGGAATTCGGTGGCCACCTGGAACATCCCTCCGTCCACGGCGTACACGAACGGCGGCGACCCGTCGGTCACGGCGCCCACGTTCAGGATGCCGTCGTTTTTCCCAAAACAGGAAATGTGCCGCAGGTCGAGTCCAACACCCGAAGGATATTCCGATGCGCCCACCCGAACAGCGGCATTGCTCGCGCAGCCGGTGACCGTGTTGGTTGCCGTGAACGTGTAGACCCCCGTTTGGTTGGCCCGCGCCTGCGGGCTGTTTGCTCCGGAAAGGATGTTGCCCGTGCTGTCGGCTGTCCATTGGTAACTGTAGTTTGCCGGAGGCGACACATCTACGCGCAGGCGGGCCGTGCCGTCGGTGCAGCCGATGCCTACAAGGGTGTCGGTGCTCAAAACCGGCCGGTGCGAATCGTCGAGAATAGTGATAAAAATGCTGCCCGAACAGGGCGGGTTGGCGCTACACGAGTTGGCTGCCTGCACACACAAGTTGCCGCTTTGCGTGCCGAGCGTGACATTCACTACATTCCCGCTTTTAACAGCGGGCACGGTGACGGGCACCGAGTCGCCGTTCACGAGAGTGCCTGGAGGACCATCCCAGATGTAAGCGCCGGCGCCGAAGACGGGGGCCACGGCGTACGAAAACACCGCGCCCGGGCAGCCTTCGAGTTTTCCCTGAATATCCTGCTGCACCATACCGAGCGGCGGCTCGTACACGGCCTCCTTGGGCGAAACGCTGACGGAAAAGTCGCACTGGTCGCCGGCGTAGCCGTCAATCAGGAGGTAGTAGTTGTGCCCCGGGGTGAGCGGCACGGTGATCGAGACCGGAATGTTTCCGCCGTTTTCCTGGCCTTTATTGCAGGCTATGGGTGGTTGGGTGCAGTCTTTGTAGAGGGCTATTTGTACCCCGTTGCCGTCGCTGCAATCGGTGGGCGCCACGGTGAATGTCGCCTGTGCTGCCCCGGCGATGAAGCCCATCCACTGGGCGTTTTCTACTGTACCACAGTATTCAGTGGCCGGTCCCGAAGGGTAGCCCTGCGTGGAGCCGACGTAGCCGTCGAAATTGCAGGAAATGCAGACCTGTTCGCAGATAATGGCGGAGTAGGTACCGTTGCAGGCCTGTGGGAGTTGTGCAAAAACAAAGGTTGGGGCAAAGGCGATGAGAAGGAAGATTAGTCGGAACATATTTAGCGATGAGTGATGAGCGATGAGAGGGGAGTGCCGGTTTGTCATTCCGGAGGAATCCGTCCACGCTACGGTTTGACGGATAAACTGTGCTGCTCCCCGTAGAGCGGACGGATTCCTTCGGAATGACAAATGTGTGGATTGTGGCCTTACCTTGCCACGTTCAGTTTGACCACTTCGGCCTTACCTGTTCGGGCATTTTCGAGACGGATGAAGTACGGCCCAACGGGCAGGTTCGTCACGTCGAAGTGGTACATGTTGGCCCCGGCGCGTACGCGTACGCGCTGTGCCGCCACCATGGCCCCACCGAGACTGTGCAGGCTGAGCAGGGCGTCGGCGTCGGTCGGGCTTTGCAACGAAACCTGGGTTCGATAAACTGCCGGATTCGGGAATACCCGCATAGCGCGCAGATCGGAGCCGGGATCGAATACATTGGTGGCGATGTAGCAATCCGGCGGCACGGTATAAGTGTTGCTTACGATGGGCAGTTTGGCGTAGCCTTCGAACATGGTTTGCTCCAGCACGTAGTTGCTGGCGCCGAGCCAGTCTTGTAGCAGGCTGGTGAACACCTGCCGGTAATCGAATTGCTGCCCTTGTAACTGGGTGCCGTTGGCTAAGTTCGACAGGTTCACGTTGGTGCCATGTACGCCACCGGAGAGCGCTTTCCCGATGATAAACATGGGCGCCAACGTGCCGTGGTCGGTGCCGGCGGAGCCGTTTTCACTGGCGCATCGGCCAAATTCCGAGAAGGTACAGGACACCACTTTGTCGG
Source organism: Saprospiraceae bacterium (assembly GCA_016787285.1). Classification (GTDB taxonomy): domain Bacteria; phylum Bacteroidota; class Bacteroidia; order Chitinophagales; family Saprospiraceae; genus M3007. The sequence goes on from JAEUUV010000283.1 coordinate 6,785, forward strand.
CTAAGTCCATGCCGTCGAGGTCGTCGTAAAATGTTTTGACTGCCTCGGAAAGCATGCGCAGCAGGTCGGCATGGCGGCCCAGCACGACGGTGCCTTCGGGCGGAATTTGCGAGCCGTGGGTGTCGAAACCGCCCATCGAGCAGAGGTACATTTTGGTTTTGCAACCGCCCTTGATAAGTCGAGCCACGGTTTTCAACTGATCGGCGAGGCCCAAATCCGGGTAGGCCGTAATGGCATTGCTGCCCGCGTCGAAAGCCTGTGTGATGTACTGCGAGTACTGATCCACGCTGTCTTCCACACCCATGATGTAGCGCAGTTCGTCGCCATATTCAGAAGCAGGTACGTTCAGCAGCGGCGCGCCGCCAATGGTTTGCACCAGGGAGTAAAAACCCTCCGGATCCTGTCCGTACAGGTTAATGGAGTTTTGGTGTTCGGTCTCGGTGTGAAAGCCCAGAGAAGGGTAGGGGTCGCCGATCTGAATACCCAGCGGATACAGCATGTCGGGAATGGGTGTGCCCTTCACGTCGGGAAACATAGCACCAAGTGCACGGCCCATCCAGCCCGAGCGGATTTTGGAACCTTCGAGCGTGCCGTCGCCGCCCGAGAGCCACAGGTCGGTGCTTTTGAAATGGGACTGGTTGAGGTTTTCATAGCCTACGCCCTGCACCACATTCAGCCAGCCTTTGTCGTACAGCGCTTTGAAACCGGCCATGACCGGGTGCAAGCCTACCTGATCCGGGCCGGGCAGGGAATTGTCGAGTTTGATGAATTTTTCCAGCCCGGTGTCCGGGATTTTGATGACGGGCCGCAGGTTGGCGTACACGTCGTACTGCGGAATTGGAATGATGGTGTTCACCCCGTCGTTGCCGCCCTTGAGTTGGATGAGCACGAGCACGCGGTCTTCCACGTCCTCGCAGTCGGCCATGACGCGGGCGATTTTGGAATTGGAAAATGGCCGCATGGCGTGGCCGTTGACCACGAACGATGAAAGGCCTGCTATTTTGAGAAAGTTGCGTCTTTGCATGTTAAAAATAGGTTTGAAGGTTGCTGGTTTGAAGGTTTCTGGTTGGGGTTGAGTTTGATATATGAGATTTATTTAAATTTCTAACCAGTGTGCCTTCAGGTGAATGAATGGTTTATTTTTGAATACTTTTTCACAAAAACCCGGAGTATGACTTTTAAACGCTTTGAAGAAATTGATGCCTGGAAACTGGCTCGCGAACTATGCAAGATGGTCAGGCAATACACGGAAAAGGAGGCTTTTTCGAGAGATTGGGAATTGCGCCGACAAATCCGAAACTCGTCAGGTTCAGCAATGGACTGTGTTGCGGAAGGTTTCGAGCGCGGCAGCAACCGGGAATTCAGGTATTTTCTCGGTATTGCCAAAGGCTCCTGCGGAGAGGTTCGATCCCAAGGCTACCGGGCATTGGATTATGGCTACATCTCGGAGAAAGAACGAGTCTTACTGGATCAGTTGACCAAGAGAACCGGTGCCGCCATCCAAGGCTTAATTGAATACCTGAACATGACGGCAATCAAAGGACAGCGACACCATATCACAAAAACTAACCAACCCGCCGACCCAAATTTCCCTACCAATCTACCTCCGAAATAAACCCCGAAGCCAGTAACCCGAAACCTTCAAACCCGAAACCTAGTAAACCTGCATTTCCGGCGCGTACAACATCGCATTGAACAACCGCCGGAGCGGAATTTGCACTTCCGAATCGTCACCGGTACCGATGTAGTTGAACCACTCGTAGTCCCAGTCGGCGGCGGGCAGGCCGTCGAGGAAAATGGTCGTGTGGAAATACTCGAAGCGGGCGTTGTCGGGCACTTCCGGGAACAGGTAGCGGAGCAGTTCCTGCACCAGTACGTAGGAGTCGTTCGGGTCAGCGACAAAACCGCTGTCGCGCAGCCAGGCGGCGAAGTCGAATTTGGTGCCCAGCGGCTCACCGGCGCCCGGCCCCCAGGCATGTGTGCCGGTTATGAGCATCTCCGGCCATTTGTACCGCGCCACGATGGTGGCTGAGTTGAAAAACTGCCGGTTGAAATCGGGGGCCTGGTAGTAGCCCGGGTAGCCGGCCACATCGGGCGGGTAAAACATGAACATGCCCGACCAGTCCATCAGACGGCCCATGATGCTTTTGTCCCAAAAGGTGTCGTAGTGCACCAAGGTGTCTGTGGTCGGATCGGGAATAGGCACCTCGAAAAACGAGAGCGTTTGCAGCGCCAGATCGAGTGGTGAGCGGATGAGGGCGCCCGTGTTTTCGTCGGTGGCATTCGCGTCGTCGGCATCGAAAAAGTGCTCGCTTTGGAGCAGTTGCTGCACGACGGGTTTTATTTCAAAGGCGTTGGTAATGAACGTTTGCGCGAGCGGTTCGATAATGTCCGTTTCGATTTCGGCAGGAATATCGCGCCCGACAAAAAAACGATACAGCCGGCGGCAAAAGTGGCGTGCCGTTTCCGGCTGGGCAAAAACCATATCCACGAGAGCCGTCAGTTCGGCATTCATGCCGTCAAGGTCGTTGGTGGGAGGCTGAATGGTGGCGCCGTTGAACCGTGCGCTGAACGTTTTTACGCCGAAATCGTGGCTTTGCGGATAGCCGCGTCCTGCCGGAAGACCCGTTTCGGGGTCGGAGTACTGGTGGCGTTTGGCATTGCTGAAACCGGTCAGCACGCGGGCGGCTTCCTCGATGTCGGTCTCGGTGTAGTTGGTGTAATCGCCCGGGCCGGCAGCGGGTCCGGCGCCGATGGTGTGCAGTTCGAAAAATTCGCGGGCATAGTTCAGGTTGGGGTTGTTCACAAAGTTCTGGTTGTTGTCAATGTAGTCGAGCATGACATTGTCCAGAATCATTTTGGTGACCAATTTTTTGAAATTCCCCAAACAACCCCAGCGCAGGAGCATGAGGTAATCGTGAAAATTCATGCTGCTGCCGTAGTCGGGCGTAACGGTAAGAAACTGGTGGAAGAAAAACTCCAACCGGTGTCCGGCGCCAGGATCGTGCAGCGCTTCGTTGAGCCACCAGCCCATGACAAAACGGCGCAGGTCGTTGTCGTCGGCAGGCAATTGGACGGAAGGTGGCTGTGGCGGGTTGATCCAGGTGACCGGAAGGGCGCCGGCAGTAGCGGCGTACAGGGGCTGGTCGAGATGAAGGGGGGCAGGTTGGAGCAAAGCGGCCACCGCGTCGGAAGCGGAGAGGGCGGCCAACTCGTCCACCTTGGCGCGGGTGTAGCGGAAACTTGTGCGGCGCAACAAATGCGCGGCTCGCCGCTGTCCCAGAACGCCCTGGAGGGGATTCAAAGAAGCCATGATGTGGATAAAATGTAGATGAGAAAATCGGTTTGTTACGCAGATTCAAAATAATGGCAGGAATTCCGGGCGGGATGGATGTCTGACGTGCGTCAGCGAGAACTGCGTAGTGGATTAAAATTGGCTTTTGGCTTACCGAAGGATTAAATCGGGGCATTAACGACACGTCCTGGAAAATTATGCGCAGAAGCCCATGTTATTTTTTGGTAAGCGAGGCGTACCGGTAATTTTGCCCCGATGGAAATTCGTGGAAAACTCCTGGCCGGCATCATCGGCATGGTAGCGCTCGACCTGCTTGGTGTGCCACTTGGGGCACTGTGGGGTTTTTTGATCGGCTCGGCGCTGGGGCACCTGTTTTATGACCGTCGCCGCGACTTCGACGCCTCCGAACGCCAGTTTCGCGACTACCAGCGCCGGCAGGGCGCTTTCATTTACCACGTGTTTACGCTATGCGCCAAAGTGGCTAAAGCCGACGGAGTCGTTAACCGAAACGAGGTCAATTTTATGGAACGGCTTATGCGCCAGCAGTTTCGGCTTACCGACCGCGCAAGGCAGGACGTGATTCGTGTCTGGAAAGCCGCCAAGGATTCGGATGTGCCGTTTGAGCAATACGCGCGGCAGTTTTACAGCGAATTCGGGCAAGAACGGCATCAGGTGCTCAACATGATGGACCTGCTTTTCGCCACCGCTGCTGCCGACGGGGGCCTGCACCCACGCGAGGAGGAGTTGTTGCTGCGGGCGGCCGGCCTGTTTCACATCAGCCGCTTGCAGTACGACCGGGTCAAGTTCCGGTACTACCAGGCGCCGCCCAACCGGGAACAAGCCCGCTGGTCGCCGCTCGACCCGTACTACACGATTCTGGGTTCCAGCCCTGCCGATTCGCTGGATGTGGTGAAACAAAAGTTTCGAAAATTAGCCATGCAGTGGCACCCCGACAAACTCTTGGCCAAGGGCGCTTCACCGGAGGCGATCCGACATGCCAAGGAAAAATTTCAACAAATCAACGAGGCATACGAGAAGATACTGGAAGCCCGGAAGTAGGCGCATTTAGTGATGAGTGATGAGTCCTGTAGCGTGCTCATCACTCATCACTAAATCTGGCTGAGTAATTCCGCCGCCTGCTCGTAGCGCCCACTGCTTTGTGGAATCAATTTCAGGATGCGGGCACAATCGGTTCGTTTGTCCTGGCGCAGGTATGTGAGCGCGAGAAACCAGTTCGCTTCGTCGGCCCATACATTGTTACTGCCACCAATTTCTGAAAAAATTGCCGTTGCGTCGGGGTATTGTTTGAGTTCGAGGTGGCAAAGACCCGCGTGCAGGCGGGCTTGTGCGTCGTCAGGGTGGCCTGTGAGGTAGGCTTGCAACAGACTGAGCGCTTCGGCGTAATCCTTTCGGTTGAAGGCTGCTTCGGCGGCGGAAAGATCGTTGGTTGCCGGGCTGTCGCCGCGCACGGTAAAGTCGGCTTCCGGAAATGCACCGTATTGTGCGTAAAGCCGCTCGTTGGACGGTGGTCGCAGAAAAAACCAGGCTGCTATGAGTGTTGCCACTACTGCCGCCGCTGCTGCCCACCAGCCTGGAGCCAGGCGGAACAATCGGCCTCCGGCGCCGGCTTGGCCTGATCCGGCGCCGGACTTAAAATGCTCGGAGCCAATTTTTTGGAGGGTTTCGAGCAAAGCTGTTTCGGCCGGTTCATTTGCCCATTGGGTAATCAACCGTTGGCGGGTTTCCCGGACAACTGCCAGTTGTTGGGCAAGTGCCGGATCGGTGCGGACTTCGGCTTCAAACGCCTGCCGTTCCTGATCGTCCAGCGCATCGTCGAGATAGTCTTCAATTTTTGTGTAAAGTTCTGTAGCCATTGGCGGGCTATTTTAACGATGAAAATTCGGGTGATGCCTGAATCCATTCGGTCAATTGGGCGATACATTCGGACTTTCGTTTGCGGGCGTAGCCATATGTCACGCCCAGATTATCACTGACTTCCTGCATGGACAGGCCGGTCCAGGACAGTTTCAGCAGGGCGCGGCAACCTTCGGACAACCTGTCGAAGAAGAGGCGGAACAACTTGTTCCGGGCTTCTTCCACGAGTACCGTGTCGGCCAGCGCGTCGGCCTGTTCTGTGTCGTTAAATCGCTCGGTATCGGAAATTGTTACCGTCGAGCGTTTGCGGCGCTTGAGTTCGTTGAACCATTTACCCCGGCATACGAGGTACAAATACGCTTCAAAAGGACATGTTAGGACAAATCCGGGGCGCCTGGCCTGCTGGGCTATGGCCAATAGCGCTTCCTGAAATACATCGCGGGCATCGTCCGCCGAACCGCTGTTGGTACACACAAACCGCTCAATACGGGCAGAAAAACGGGCGTATATGTCGGAAATACCCCGGTTGTCGTTGTCGAGTAGCGCCTTAATGTAGCGGGAGTCTGGATGTAGCGGGACGCTCATGCGGTCGTTTTTTCGTTTGCGCCAAAGGTAGCGGGGGCGCCGGGAAATTTTTACAAGAAAAAGCAGACAGGCATCGGTTCGTTAACGCCCGGGAAGCAGGTCGTCTTTCCAGTGCATACGGCCCCGAAGTTTTTCAATTTTGTCCGACACACAACCCCATTCGCCCCAGCGAATCAACCCTACTCCTGCCTTCAGCAACCGGTCGGGCGGGGCCGCAATCGGTTTGGCTACATTGGCCACACCGTTGTCCAGTTCGTCAATCACTTCGGGGTGTAAATGCCGGTCGAGGCCGGCAATGGTGGTGGCTACTGTCCAGGCGCTGGTTCGTCCGAGGCCTATCAGGTGATTGGCTAAATGTTCGTCGCGCTTGCCGAAGAACCTGTCTACCACCCAAAGCAGCGGGAAAATTTGAGTCAGCCGCACCTGCATCGGATCCACCAGGCCGGCAATGACGGTGTTGATTTTATTGAAATCCTGTTCCAGGTCGCGTATTTGTTCCCCGGGACAAACCTGTCCGGCTGCAATACCGAGATCAAGTTCGATATGCGCATTGATGCCCAGCAGGATATGCTGAAGGACGATGAGTTTGTCGTTTTGAGCGGCCTCAAATGCCGTTTTCCGGGATTGTGTGGTGGGTTTTCCTGCTTGCCAGGCATCGAAAGCCTCGAAATAGCGCTTGGCAAACACCACGTCGAGATGTTCCATCCGGTCGCCGTCTTCGAAAGCCCCCGTCCGGATTCCGTGCTGTACCGCTTCGGTCATCATGTGGTACACTACCGGAAAGTACCCCATCGGCGAGTTGTTGGCTTTAGCCCACTCGATAATGCCTTCGAGGCGTGCAAGGACATCGGAAATGGTCGTCATAACGCATTACAGCCAGCCGAGGAACGGCTCTTCCAGAATTGCCTTCAGTTGTTGCAAAAAGCGCGCGGCGTCGGCGCCGTTGATCACGCGGTGATCCCAGCCGATGGTCATGGGCATCATCAGGCGCGGCTCGAACGAGGAGCCGTTCCACACCGGCTCGTGGTGTGCAGCGGTGATGCTCAGGATGGCCACTTCCGGCCAGTTGACGATCGAGATCATATTGGTGCCGCCGATACCGCCGATATTGGAAATGCTGAACGTGCCGCCTTCGAGGTCTTCCAGTTTGTTTTTGCCATCGCGGGTCCGGGTGCTGAGTTCGGTCAGTTCCACCGATATTTCAGTGAGGCTTTTCTGATCCACATTCCGGATGACGGGTACTAGAAGGCCGCGCGGGGTGTCCACCGCAATACCGATGTTGTAGAATTTTTTGAAAACTACCTCGCGTTTCTCGGGGTCGTAACTGGCATTGAACTGCGGCATTTTGCGCAGCACGGCCGTCACGGCTTTGGTCAGAATGGCCGTTGTGGTCAGGCTGCCGCCTGCCGCTTTCACCTGATCTTTGTATTGCTGACGCAATTGTTCCAGCCGCGTGATGTCGGCTTTTTCCGAAATCCATGCGTGCGGGATGGCATTGAACGCGTACACCATGTTGTCGGCAGTGACCACGCCGATCCGGCTTTGCGCCTGGCGCTCCGTAGCGCCGAACTTGTCGAAATTGGGCAGGGCTTTGTGGGCCGGCGCAGCGCCCGGGGCTGTGGAGCCGCCGGCGGTGTCCATTTTCCGTTTCACAAAATCCACCACGTCCTTGTACGAAATGCGGTCGCTGCCGTTGTGCGGACGCACATCGGCCAGGTCAATGCCTAGTTCCTTGGCGCGTTTGCGGGCCAGCGGACTGGTGCGCAGCGGGCCGGAAGCAGACGACTGCACCGCAACTACCGGCGCCGGAGCGGCCGGAGCGGGAGCAGATTTGGGTTCTACCGGTGTAGGCTGAGCGGGGGGCGTTTCGGGAGCCGGCGCTTGGGGCCCATAGGCGGCGGTGGTAGTGGCGGAAGATTTCAGGCGCAGGATCGGTGTGCCTTCGCCTACGTCATCGCCGACTTTCACAAGAATTTCCTCCACCGTGCCGTCGGCATCTACGGGCATTTCAGCGTCCACCTTGTCGGTGCCGACAATCACTACAATTTGTTCTTTGCTGACTGTATCGCCGGGCTGAACCAGGATTTCCGTTATTTTTCCGGTCACACCGTCGCCAAGTGCGGGTAGTTTGTATTCGTACGTCATGGATATCTACTTTTTTCAGGCCGGCAAAGATGGGGCAAATGATTGATTCGGTTGGCTCGATTGGTTCGATTAATTCGATTGCAGCGCAAACTGGTTTTGCCGGAAAAAGCCCGAACATTGCCGGGCGCTTTTGGTTGAAGGTACAAGCCAATTGCCCAAACCGACAATTCGCCATGCATCAACTCCATTACCGCGTCCTCATTTTTTTGGTCGTGTACGGTGCACTCCGTTTTTTCGGAGGCAGCATCGGCGCCACGATTTTATACCCGGTGACCCTGCTCGTCACCTTCCTGCACGAGATGGGCCACGCACTCGGCGCCCTGCTCACCGGCGGTTCTGTGGAGGGCATGCAGATAAACCCCGACGGCAGCGGATTCACCGTCACGCGGGGTGGTAACCGGGGCGTGACGCTCATCGGCGGCTACCTCGGCAGCGCCGTACTCGGAAACCTGCTTTTCCGCATAGGTGCGCGGCACCGGGCGCTCACGCACCACACCTTGCTTGTGCTCGCCGGGCTGATGATTCTGGCCGCTGTGCTATGGTTTCAGTCGCTGAACAGCACGGCCCTGCTGCTGGTATTCGCGCTGCTGTTGGGCTTTATCGCCCTGAAAACCACCTGGGATCAGGATGTGCTGATGTTTTTGGGCCTGGCCGCTGTGCTGTACATCATTCAGGATTTCGACACCGGCCCGAAAAGCGACCTGATGCAATACGAAAAAGTGGTGGGGCTTTTTCCGTACCAAATCTGGATGTACCTCTGGCTGGGACTCGCCGCCCTGCTTTTTTTGTGGAATTTGAACGAAATTTTCCGAAAATGAGCCCTCGCAACTCCTCGCTCCAACTGCTCACCTCCTTTGTACTGGCCTACATGGTGCTGGCATTTGCGTGGTGGGCCGTGCAGTTGTGGCGCGAAAACGACCGGCTGTTTGCCGTGTCCTACGAATTGCTGGAAACCCGGCACGGCGGTACGAAGCACGGCGTAAACCTGACCGAACTGATGCATACCGCCGAATATCAGGCCCTCGAAGTGCGCCGCCAAAAGCACAAGCGTATGATTCTGGCCGAAGGGGTCTTTTTTACCCTGTGCCTCGGATTCGGCCTTTACGTCATCAGCCGCTCGGCCCGACGGGAGGTGGATCTGGCCCGGCAGCGGCGCAACTTCATGCTCAGTATTACGCACGAACTGAAATCGCCCATTGCGGCCATACGACTGGCACTGGAAACCATCGGAAAACGCGAATTGCAACGCGAGCAACTCGAAAAACTCAGCACCAACGGCTTACGCGACGCCGCCCGCCTGCAAACCCTGGTGGAGGACCTGCTGCTCGCCGCCCGCCTCGAAGACAACTGGCACCCAAGCCCGGAAGCGCTTGATGTGCGCGCCATTGCGCAGGATTGTGTCGCCAACCTGCTGGTGCGATTCCCGGCGGCAAACATCCTGCTGGATATTCCCCCAGATTTTCCACCTGCCCGCGCCGACAAGTCCGGCCTGACCGCCGTCGTACAGAACCTGCTGGAAAATGCCGTGAAGTACGCGCCTGAAGGCACGCCCGTGCAGTTCAGCGTCGAACAATCCGACAGCGGCAGGTTTCGCCTGCGCGTAGCCGATCAGGGCATGGGTATCCCCGATTCGGAAAAGGCGGCTGTTTTTGAAAAATTTTACCGCGTCGGCAACGAAGAAACCCGCCGAACGACCGGCACCGGACTGGGTTTGTACATCGTCAGGCAGGTGGTGCGAGCGCACGGCGGCACGATTTCAGTGCTGGACAACAAGCCCAAAGGGACGGTGTTTGTGGTGGAAATGTAGATTTCCGAGGCGCCTGCGTGCTTTTTCCGCATCAGTGCCTTGTGCGCAGCTCCCGCTGCACCAGCCCCGCTACCACCAAAACCGACAGCACGCTGTACCCGCCAACCACCCACACGTACCATAAGCCCACATTTTCCCGCGCCCCGAACCAGTCGCCGCCCGCCTGCGCGATCAGGTACAAGCCGAAAGCGGATTTGAGCATTTCCAGCAGGTGGGCATACCGATTGCCGTCCATCAGTTCGGTGTAGGCGTACACACAGGCGAAAATGTAGGCGCCATACAGGTAGATGCCGGGCACGCCGATCTTGCCGATAAAGGCGAAAAAATAGACCAGCAGGAAGTAACAGAAAAACATCTGCATCCACGACCAGGCAACCAGGGCGCGTGAAGCGGGCGTGTCGTATTTCTCAAAATGGTACACGTCGGTGATGCCGTCCACCGGGTAGCGGGCCTGCACATCGGCTGGGCGCCAGCCGGTAGGCATGAACCAGAGCCGCAGTTTGTCCCACCAGTTGCGCGCGCGCCAGGCATCGGTCAGCAGCAACCAAAGATGCTGGAAGTTGATCAGAATCGGATTCCAGGTGCGCACGGGGCGTTTCACACCGTACACCGGCGGCACATCGGGGCGCTCCTCCTGAAAGGTACCGAACCACTTGTCCCACAAAATGAAAATCTGCCCGTAGTTTTTGTCCAGATACTCGGCGTTGATGGCATGGTGTACCCGGTGGTGCGCGGGCGTCACGATCACGTGCTCCAGCCAGCCCATCCGCCCGATCAGGCGCGTGTGGTACCAGTACTGCAAAAACAGGTGCAGCGGCCCAATGACGGCGATGACTTTGCCCGGAACGCCCAGCAGAGCGGCGGGTAGCAGCAAGAAGGTAAAATAGTTAATGAAGGTGGAAATGCTCTGCCTAAGGGCACAGGACAGGTTGAACTCCTCGCTGCTGTGGTGGATGATATGGCGGTTCCACAAAAAATTGATCTCGTGGCTCCAGCGATGTACCCAGTACCCCTGAAAATCCACCGCTACAAACGCCACGGCATACACCAACCACGTGGCTTCGATGTGTACGAGCGACACCTTTTCCACCAACCACGAGTAACTGATAATGCCTACACTCAGCCCCAACACGTCTTTCACTACATTCGTGATGCCCGAACTGAAACTGGACACACTGTCCAGGCTTCGGTTGACGTGCTCCCCCCGCCGCCACGCGACGAATACCTCAATGAAGTACAGGATGAAAAATATCGGAACAACAAGGTTAAGAGCAGCGCCGTATGCTTCCATAATTGCATGTTTTTTTTGTCTTCCCTTTACCGGTGAGCGTTGATTACTGATAATTCACAAGGCAAGCCCTGAAAGGGCTATATGTTTATAGCATGGAAATGTGGTACATCCGTGAACCCCGAAGGGGTTTTATGTTCAACTAACGTTTTGACATACAACCCCTTCAGGGTTGGCACTTGTGCTACTTGCC